>JBMTXT010000052.1:0-13260 GCA_049453775.1 Gemmatimonadaceae bacterium
CATGTGACATCGGCTTCACCGTGCGTCTTCTTTAGAAGCGAGCCTGCTGGGCAGCTGTAGCCAAGTGCGATAGCACCTCGCGACTCCCACCTGCGCGCCCCACTGCCCGATACTCCTCCGTCAAGCTCGTCCCGAACATCGGCGGATCATCGGAATTCACCGTGACATTCAACCCCAATTCGATCATCCGCACGATCGGATGCGGCGCCCCCTTCGGCACCACCCCCGTCCGGTAGTTACTCGTTGGGCACACCTCTAACGGGATCTGTCGCTCCCTGAGCATCGCGACCAAGCTCGGATCCTCGAGACACCGGATCCCATGCCCGATCCGCTCGGCATTGAGCGCCTCGACGGCCCCCCAGATGCTCTCGGGCCCCGCCCCCTCGCCGGCATGCGCGACGACATGTAACCCGTTCGCGCGCGCCTCGGCGAACTCCTCGACGAAGAGCTCCGGCGGATACCCGGCCTCGAGCCCCCCCAGGCCGAGGCCGATGAAGACACCCGCCTTCTGACCGGCGAGGGTGAACTCCAGCACCCGACGCTTGGACTGCGGGAAGTTCCGCGCGATGTCGGGGATGAACCGGACCTCGACGCCGTGTCGCTCGCGCCCGACCGCACAGCCCTCTTGAAAGGCTTCGAAGAGCGCATCCCACGGGATGGAATCGACGAAGAGGGAGGCGCTCAGGAAGGCCTCGGTATAGACGATGTTCTGGGCCGCCTGGTACTCGTGAAAGGCGACGGTCATCTCATAGAAATCGCGCGCGGTCTTCATGGCGCGACTGGCGGCGATGTAGACCTCGATGAAGTGCGCGAAGTCGCGGTACTCGTAGAACCGCTTCCACTCCTCGAGGCTCGCGGCGGGGAGGGTCACCCCATTCCGCTGCGCCATGGCCCAGATGGTCTCGGGGAGCTGCGCCCCCTCGAGATGGACATGGAGCTCGACCTTGGGCATGGCGACGATCCACGCGTCGAGCTCAGGCGACAACTCGCCCGCCTCCGCCCCCCTCCCTGCGAGCGGCTCCTCGGCCATCACTGATACTGGATGTATAGGACCTTGGGATTCAACTTGGCGATCGTGGAGATCGGGGTCCGCGGACTGTCGTTCTTGGGCTTGTAGAACTGCTTCCACCCGGCGAACTGCACGGGCTCGGCCTTCACATACTCGCGGAAGCTGTCGAGCTTGAGCCAGGGCGCGCCGAATCCATCCATGTGCATCACGATCTGCACCTCGGGGCGCAGGACGATGTTCTTGTAGTTGGTGACGCCCTTCCGCGTGAAGCGGTGTACGATGAGGAGCTTGGGCGGGAGCTTATGCTGCTGCACGAGCCCCTGCAGGAACTCGGTGGCGTAGTTGATATCGGTGGCATCGTAGGTCCCGATCCTCTTCCCGGGGATCCCGCCATCCTTCATCGAGAACTCAGGATCGATCCCGAGGTGGAAGTTCGGTCGCACGAGGAACTTCGCGAGGCGCGGGAGCTCCTGCTGCAAGGTCGAGAGCCCGACCTGCACGTCCAAGAAGACGAGGGCGTTTCGCGATTCGGCCCACCGCGCGACGCGCTCGACCAACGAGTCCCCCATGCGCGCGCGGTACTTGCCATCACTGCCTGGCGCGGCCTGCGCGACGACGGCGATGAGATGGAGCGCGGGCTGCACCGGGGTCTCAGGGTCGGCCTGCTCCCACGCCTTCACCTCGGCGTCGAGCATTGTGAGCATCTGTTGCGGCTCGTACTCTCCCAGGACGCCCATCCGCTTGGAGAGCGGGTTGCCATAGTAGGCGACGATGCGCCTCGCGGGGAGGATCGCACCGGGGAGGGGCTCAGGGCCGTTCACCGGCCAGAGGCTGTCGAGCTGCGCGTTGCGGCGCGCGTACATCCGCTCGCGATCGAGCCCGGTGGGGTCCTTCCGTGAGGCGGCGTCCGAGGTCACCCGCGGTGCCGGCCGCTGGGGCGCCTTCGCTGCGGTCGAGGTCTTGCCGGGCGCCGGCGGCGCCACGGGCGGCGCGGGGAAGGGCGCGATCGCGACCGCGAGGCAGAGCGAGAGATGTCGGGTCACGAGGCGGAAATGTAGCGCACCCCCCGCGGACAGCGAGGGGGGTGCTCCCCCTTCGCGACCTATGGTGCGACGACGGTCAGGCGGCGATCCGCGCGCACGGTGTACTGCCCGGCGACATCGATCTCCAACTGGACGAGATAGTCCCCCGGCTTGAGCCCCGAGAGATCGACCTCGACCGAGCGGGGGGAGGTGCGCTTCCCCAGGGCGGAGCGGTCCTGCACGGAGAGACTCACCGGGGTGGTCCCGCGCGAGAGACGGAGTGCCCGCGAGGCCCGCGCCACCCCGCCGCGCTCATCGGTGGTCTCCGGTGCGACGACGAGGGAGATGGTCATCGGCTCGCCGGCGGGATTGGTGTTGTACGCCTCCCAATAGATCCCGAGCTTCCGATCGGCGCGGACCTTCTGTGTGGCGATCGCGTGCGGGAGGAGCTCCTCGACCGTGCTGGGGTCGGCACCGTACGGGGTGAAGAAGAGGAGGTCGGAGAGGGAGACGCGCGCCCCGATCGCGAAGGGGGGGCGGATCCCATACCGCGCGCGCACGAGGGTCCCCGCGGAGTCGCTCCCGATCTCGGCGCTCATCAGGAGCGGCCCCCAGGGTGCACGCACGGTGAGGGTCCCCTTGGCGGGGAGGTCCCGCGCGATCGTCGCCTGGCCCGACGGGGTGGTCCCCGGTGTGAGCACGAGGGCGCCATCGATGCGCTGGCCCTGGAGCCGCTCGATCTTCGAGACGTCGTACGCGAGGACGACGAGGGCGGTGTCCCCACGGCGGAAGAGCCCCTGCTGATGCTCGAGCATCAGGAGATGCTTGGCGTACGGGGGGTGGTAGCGCGCGATCACGGGGGGGAGCTGCACCGCCCAGTCGATCGAGTCGGAGGCGGCGGGGCTGGTGAGGACGTTGGAGGGCGGGATGAAGCGGTGCGCGGGGGTCGGCTCGGCGCCGATCACGCTGACCCGCATCGAGGGATCCATGGGGCCGTTGCCACCGCCCATCATCATGCCCGGCGGAGGGCCGGGTTGGAGCCCCTCGGTGGCCCACTGCCGCGGCCAGCCGAAGCGGAGCATGAGCTCGCGCTCCGCCTCATCGAACTCCCGCCCATAGGCGCTCACCGCGTCGCGCATGATCATCGCGTACGTCAGGCGGGAGAAGTGTTCGGTGCGGGAATCGTTCCCTGCCATCCCGTAGCGGGTGCGCGCGAACCACCAGACGCGGGCCTCGTACGCCTCGCGCTCCGGCGTGCCACACTGGCTGCGGATATAGACGCGGCGGGTGTCTTCGTCGAGATAGGGGGTGAGGTCCCGCCAGGTACAGCGCTCGCGGGGACTCATCCGCGTGAGGATCCGATCGAACGTCGCCTCGGCCTCGGCGTAGCGGCGCAGCTCGTGGAGCGAGAGTCCGGCGAGAGCGTCACACCACCACCCGACGGTCTTGCAGCGCTGCGCGACCTCGAGCGCCTGCGCGGGGCGGCCGTCCTCGATGTAGTAGCGGACGCGCTGCCCACTGATCCAGTTGTCGCCGGGGTGGGCGTCGCCGAGGGAGTCGAGCCTCGTCAGGAGCGAACGGCGTGCCTCGGCGATCTTCTCGGGCTCGGGTGGCATCGACGCCGTGGTGTCGTACCAGTAGCACCAGTTGAGGCCGACCGGCTCGGGGCAGGCGCGGCCGCGTGGGACCTTGCCGCGATAGCGCGGGAGATTGAGGCGGCGGAACCGTTCGAAGTCGGATTGCGCGGTCTGGGCGAGCGCGCGCGGATCCTCAGGGAGCTCTGCGAGGGCGGGGAGGGGGACGGTGCGGGGCTGTGCGGTCTCGGCGGGGGGGGGTGGGGGGGCTCGGGGGGGCGGGGGTGGGCGGGCGCGGGAGCGGGGGGCTGCGCCGCGACGGACGCTGGCCCTCCGAGGGCGCGCAGGGCGATCGGCACGGCGATCGGGAGGCCACGCAGCAAGCGCCGAAGTCGTTTCACGACTGAATGATACACCGAATCAGGCGGCTGGCTCCTGGCCACCTTGCGCCTGTCGATTTATTGCGTATTGACAACGCACAATCTTGCGAATATTGTCTTTACGCAATGATTCATTCTTTCAGGAGAAGATTTCGATGAGTGCCTCGCCAAACACGACTTCGGCCTCCACGCGCGCGGACCGTCGGCGTGGATTGCTCGCCACCGCGATCGATGATCCTGTGATGCGGCGCTACCAGAGCGCCGGGGCCCGGCGGCGTCTGATCGGGATCCATATCGCTCTCACGCTGATCCTCGCCACCATCCCGCAACTCCTCTATCTCTGGCACCGGCAGGATGCGGCGATGCCCCAGTGGGCCTTCGCCGTCGCGGCGGTCGTGCTCTTCATCCCGTGGATGTTCGTGACGGGGATGGTCAATGGAAGCGTGTACGGGATCTTCGACCTCAAGGATGTGCAGCTCGATGAGGTCGAGCGTCAACACCGCGATGCGGCGTATCGCACGGCGTATCGGGTGATGTTCCCGGTCACGATGGTAGGGATCGGAGCGGTCGTCGGTTTGGTCGAGAGTGGTCGACTGGCGCTGGCATTCTGGTGCGGGTCGATCCTCTTCGCCCTCGTCCTGGGGCTCCCGCAGTACATCGCCGCCTGGCGATTCGCGGCGCACGACTCCGTCGCCGACGCGACCGCAGGTGAGGATGAATAAGTCCGCCGGCGCGGTCCATAATCGGATCGCCCTCTTCCGCACCGAACGCGGGCTCACGCGCAAGGCGCTCGCCGAGTTGGTGGATGTGAATCCGCAGACGATCGGGTTCCTCGAGCGTGGTGACTACAGCCCGAGTGTGGAGCTCGCCCTCAAGTTGGCCCGCGTCTTCGGCGTTCCCGTCGATGCGCTCTTCTCGCTCGATCCCTTTCCTGCGCTGGCGGACCAGCTCGGCGCGCCCCCCTCATCGGAGTCCCCGTGATGTTACGGAAGCAGACGACCGTCTCCACCCGCTATGCCCTCGCACTCTCTCCCACGACCGCTCGCGTCCTCTCGGTGGTGAGCATCGGATCGCTCTGGGGGTGGTTCCTCTTGAAGTTCTTCTTGCTGGATGACGCGGTTGGTCTGGCGAACGTCGTGGGGGCGCTGGCCCTCATCGGTGTCGGCGGGAGCATGATCCTCCTCGCCACGCAGTACCTCAACCAGGCCTACGGTAAGGACCATGAGATCGACGAGCGCGAACGCGCCGTGCGGGATCGGGCGCACCGCTTCGCGTTGAACTACGTGCTCTGGGTCCTCGTGCTGACCTATGTCGTCCTCGAGGTGGCCTCACGCGCCCCGGCGCCGACCGCGACGGGGTTGGCACTCGGCTTCCCCGCAGTCATCTCGAAGGGGATGTTGGAGAACTTCCTCGTGGTGCTCTTCTTCACCACCTTCAGCCTCCCGCCCGCGATCCTCGCCTGGTGGGATCGTGGTGAGCGTGAGGGCGAGTGACCACGCCGCCTCCGCGATTCCTGCTCCGCGAAACCCCGGAACCCCCACCCTCGCACGGGTTATGATGACACATCGCACCGCCGCCACCTTCTCATTTGCCTGCCGCCCTGTGACTCGCCTCGCCTCACGTCTCCTGGCCCCCGCGCTCGGACTCCTCTTCGCCGCCGCGCCGGCTCGCGCCCAGTTCTCCACCACGCCACACGCGGCGTGGGAAACGATCAAGACGCCAAACTTCCGCATCCACCACCCGAAGGAGCTCGGGGCGTGGGCGCGTGATGTCGCCGGCCGCATGGAGGGGATCCGCACCGCGGTGGGGGCGATGGTGGGGTACACCCCGCCGCAGGTGATCGAGATCATCGTCGAGGATCCGGTGAATCAGACCAACGGGTCGGCGCTCCCGCTGCTGCGGGGCCCCTCGATCCGCCTCTGGCCGGTGCCGCCGGAGCCGGGCCAGCTCGGTCACTACACGGGGTGGGGGGAACTCGTCGCGGTCCATGAGTACGCGCACCTGGCGCATCTCCTGCGGCCGGGGCGCTCACCGAGACACCAGATCGGCGACAAGCTCTCGCCGATCGCGATCAGCCCGCTGGTGATCAAGTCCCCGGCCTGGATCGACGAAGGATACGCGACGGTGATCGAGGGACGCCTCACCGGGTCGGGTCGCCCCAATGGCGTCTTCCGCCCAGCGATCCTGCGGCAGCTCGCGCTCGAGGGGAAGCTCCCGACCTACGACGCGCTCGATGACGTGACCCCCTTCCTCGGTGGCGCGATGCGCTACCTCGTGGGATCGGCATTCCTGGAGTGGCTCGCCGATCGCGATGGGTGGGTGACGCATGAGCAGCTGTGGCGCCGCCTCACGGCGCGCAAGGATCGCTCGTTCGTCGACGCGTTCGAGGGCGTCTACGGCGAGAAGCCAGACCGCCTCTATGGCCGTTTCGTGGCCGAGGTGACCGCGAAGGCGGTGGCGGCCGAGCGGGTGATGGCGGCGGCGGGGGAGGTGAAGGGGACGCACTTCCAACAGCTCGACTGGTTCACGAGCGGGGCCTCGGTCTCGCCAGACGGGAAGATGGTGGCCGTGCAGCGCGCGCTGCCCGGGAAGCCGGCCGAGGTGATGCTCTGGTCGATGGAGCCCAAGGCGGAGACGGAGAAGGCCAAGAAGGCGCGCGAGGCGGCAGAGAAGCGCGACCCGCAGGACGTGCTGGCGAAGCGGATCTTCCCGGCGCCGCGTGATACGATCGCCACCCTCGCGCCGATGCAGGGCGCGGGATGGGATGATCCGCGCTTCTTCTCGGATGGTCGCCGCCTGCTCCTCCTCCGCAATGAGACCTTCGAGGATGGGACGAGCGCGCGCGACCTCTGGATCTGGGATCGGGAGACCAAGGGGGTGCGTCGGGTGACGCGCCGCGCGGCGATCCGAACGGCGGATCCCTTCCCGGACGGCGATCTGGCGGCGGGGATCCGGTGCCGTGCCGGGACCTGTGATGTGGTGACGGTCGAGCTCGATCGTGGGGACGCCGGAGAGCTGAAGACCCTCGCGCCGGGGCGCTTCGAGGCGAACTATGCCGGGGTGCGCGTCTCCCCCGACGGGAAGTCGATCGCGTCCGCGCGCCAGCAGGACGGGCGCTGGCAGATCGTGACGGTCGATGCGGCGACGGGCGCGGTGCGCGTGGTCTCACCGAATGATGGGGAGAGCCGCTACGAGCCCACGTGGACCCCGGATGGCGCGGCGCTGATCGTGGTCTCCGAGGCATCGGGGACACCGCAGCTCGAGCGCCTCGCGCTCGACGGGTCGACGCAGCCGGTGACGCGCTTCGCGGGACTCACGAGCCTCCCCGAGGTGAGTCGTGACGGGCGGGTCTGGTTCCTCGCGCTGCATGCGCGCGGTTTCGACCTGCGGACGGTGGCGCTGGATAGCGCCGCCCGTGGCGCGACGGTGGTGCTCGCCGATTCGCTCGCCCCGGTGGCGCCGCGGCAGCGCACCGCTGACGCGCGTCCCTTCCCGACCTCGGAGGTCACCTCGAAGCCCTACGGGCTCGGCCGTCTCGGCGCGACCTGGTTGCCGAGTGTGAACCTCTCGGCGGAAGGGCGAGACCAGGTGGGGGCGGTGACGGTCTCGGATGCGGTGGGACGGTTCGGGGCGGTGCTGCAGGGGGGGTATGGGGACCCGGCGGTCTGGCGCGGAGGGAGCCTCGCGCTCACCTGGCGTGGGATGCGGCCGAGCCTCACGGTGACGGGGTTTGCGACGCGACACCTGCCGTCGCAGCAAGGGCGGGAGCCGACGAGCACCGGGGCCTTCGATGCGGAGTACCGCGGGGTCTCGCTGGTCGGCGAGCGTGCGGTGCTCGGGACGAGCGGGTCGCTGACGGTGCGGACGGGGCTCTCGTCTGGGCGACTGCACTCGTTGGCGCCGTCGCCTCCCTGCGTCGACTGTCTCGCCCTCTGGGCGCCGGTCGAGGAGACGTCGCGGCATCTGGTCGCGGGACAGCTCTCCGGGGCGCGCACCTACACGCCGCGCGGGCGGGCGCGGATCACCCCGTCGTTCGCGGTGGATGCCGCGGCAGGGCGCACCTTTGATGCCGGGTGGGTGCGGACGCAGGTGCACGGCGGGCTCGCGATCGCCACATGGGCGGGGGTCGGGCTCGACCTCCAGGCGATGGCCGGCCAGCTGACCGCCGGGGCGCCGACCTACGAGCGGTTCGCGATCGGTGGGGCGGCGTCGCCCTATGTGGATCCCTTGTTCCTGCAGGGCCGGTGGGCGGCGCCCGGACAGGGGTTCGGCGTGCTGACCGGGACCTCGGCGTTCCGCGCGCGGGCCGCGCTGACCGGCCCGGTCGCCCCCTTCGTGCAGATCGATCGCGTGGGGTCGGGTGGGGCGGGGCAGGAGCGGCGGCTCGTCGGGTTCGAGAGCGCGGTGAACACCCCGTCGCTCGCGGTGGCCCGCTTCCCGGCGACCCGATCCACGTTCGGGATCGCGATGCCGCTCGATGGCCCGCGTGCCAAGCAGCCGGTGTTCTACACCACCATCGTGCTCACGCCCTGACCCGAGGCGAAATTCCGGGATGACCGCCACCCCTGCCATCGTCTTCGAGCCGCTCCATCCCGGTGTGGTCCCTCCGCACCGGGCCACCGCGCAGAGTGCGGGGCATGATCTCGTGCTCTGCCTCTCGGCGCCCACGGTGCGGATCTTCCGTGACGGGGCCGTAGAGCAGCGCGCCGTCGAGGTCCATGGTGACGAGCGCCGCCTCACCCTCGCCCCGCGCGAGAAGGCGCTCCTCCCCCTCGGCTTCAAGGCGCGACTCCCCGAGGGGTATGAGGCGCAGGTGCGCCCACGCTCAGGGACGAGCCTCAAGACCGACCTCGTGATCGTGAACAGCCCCGGCACCATCGACGCCGATTATCCCGAAGAGTGGTGCGTCCCCGCTGGCAATGGGGGGGCCGCGCCGCTCGTGCTCCGGCATGGCGAGCGCATCGCGCAGATGGTGCTCATCCGGTACGAGGCGCTCCCGTTCACGCAGGGGGAGGTGAAGCAGAGTACCACCCGTGCCGGGGGGTTCGGCTCTACCGGGACGTAGGCAAGGCGTTGGTGTATTCGTTGAGGTGTTCGCTGGTGTATTCGCTGAGGTGTGCTCCGCGCTGGTCGTCGATTCGTTCATCGTCGTCCCCTTTCCGAGGATCCCCGATGTCGCTGTCTCGCTGGTTCCCCTGCGCTGCCCTCGTCGGCGGCCTCGCGCTCGTGGCGCGCCTGGCGCAGGCCCAGGCCCCCGCGACCGTCGCAATCGAGTCGTACACCCTCCCCAACGGCCTCCGTGTCCACCTCGTCGAGGATCATTCGGCGCAGGTCGTCGCGGTCAACGTCTGGTATGACGTCGGCTCGCGGAACGAGCGCGAGGGGCGTACCGGCTTCGCGCATCTCTTCGAGCACATGATGTTCCAGGGCTCGGCGAACGTGAAGAAAGCCGAGCACTTCCAGCTCATCGAGCGGGCCGGGGGGTCGCTCAACGGCTCCACCCAGCCCGATCGCACGAACTACTACCAGGTCCTCCCGTCGAATCGCCTCAATCTCGCGCTCTGGCTCGAGGCGGACCGGATGCGGTCGCTTGCCGTGACGGCGGAGAACCTGAAGAACCAGCAGGAGGCGGTGAAGGAGGAGCGCCGGCTCCGGGTCGACAACCAGCCCTATTCGGCAGGGTTGGTCGATTCGCTCCCGACGATCTTCGATCGCGCCACCTGCTTCCCCTACGCGCACTCGATCATCGGGTCGATGGACGATCTGAACGCCGCGAAGGTCGAGGATGTGAAGGCCTTCTTCGATCTCTACTACGCCCCGAACAACGCGACGCTCGTGATCGCGGGGGATTTCCAGTCGGCGCAGGCCAAGGCGCTCGTCGCGCAATACTTCGGGGGGATCCCGAAGGGGCAGACCCCGCCTGCGGTGAACTGCGCGCCGCAACAGGGGACGGGGCGCGAGCAGGTGAAGCGGATCGCGGACAAGAATGCGACCCTCCCCGCCGTGCTGATCGGGTATCGCGCGGTGCCACCGGCCCACGCCGACTTCCCGGCACTCGAACTCCTCGGGACGATCCTCGGGAGTGGGGAGAGCTCGCGGCTCAACCGGTCACTGGTGCGCGAGCAGAAGCTGGCCGCTGGTGCGCAGACGCTGGTGAATCCCTTCGGTCCGATGCGGGGCGCGGGGATCTTCGGCGCCCTCGCGATCGCGAACCAGGGGATGAGCGCCGACTCGATCCGTGCCGCCCTGCTCCGTGAAATGGCGCAGGTGGGGCGCAGCGTGACCGCCGAAGAACTCACGAAGGCCAAGAACGCGTGGCGCGCGCAGACGATCTTCGGGCGCCAGTCGGCGCTCGCGATGTCGGAGGCGGTGCACTACGCGGCGCTCTACCTCGGCGATGTGAACGCGGTGACCCGCGATGCGGCCCGCTACGAGGCGGTGACCCTCGAGGACATCCGCCGTGTGGCCGCGACCTATCTCCGTCCTGACAACTCCCTCTCCCTGCTGATCGTCCCGGAGGCCCGCTGATGCGTACGCTCCCGTTCCTCGCGGGCGCCGTCGCGACGGCGCTCACCGTGGGTCTCGCCACCGCGCCTGAGCTCGCGGCGCAGTACCCGACGAAGCCGCCGGCCGCGATGCCGATCCAGCCGGCGCAGTTCCCGCCCTTCGTGGAGGCGACGCTCCCGAACGGACTCCGCCTCCTCGTGGTGACGAACCGCAAGCAGCCCGTGCTCTCCCTCACCCTCTCGATCCCGGCTGGGGGGGTGCACGATCCCGCGACGCGCGTCGGACTCTCCGAGATGATGGCCGGGCTCCTCACCAAGGGGGCGGGATCGCGGTCTGCTGATCAGATCTCGGCCGCCATTGAAGGCGTGGGGGGGACGATCAACGCCTTCCCGGGATCGGACTTCATCACGGTGAACGCCTCGGTGCTCGCCGCGGATAAGCAGCTGGCCTTCGATCTCCTCGCCGATGTGGTGATGCGACCGACCTTCCCCGAGACGGAGGTCGAGCTCCTGCGGAAGCAGACCCTCTCCTCGCTCGCGCTCGCCAAGTCGCAGCCTGCGTCGATCGCCTCGCGCTTCTTCGCGAAGGGGCTCTACGGGGAGCATCCGTATGGGCGCTCGGCCGATGAGGCGAGCGTCGGTGCCATCACGCGCGATGAGCTGGTGGCCTTCCATGGGCAGCGGGTGCGGCCCGGTCAGGCGCTCCTCGTGATCGCCGGGGCGATCGATGCGGCCGAGGCGCGGCAGATGACCGAGGCAGCGTTCGGGGCATGGAGTGGTGCGCCGATGACGGCGGCCGCGCCGCGGCCCGCCCCGCAGCGCACGACGTCGGAGATCCTCCTCGTGCATCGGCCGGGCTCGGTGCAGGCGAACCTTGTGGTGGGGAACACGACCTGGCCGCCGACCGACACGCGCGGCTTTGCGCTGACCCTCGCCAATCAGGTCCTCGGTGGGGCGGCGGATGCGCGGCTCTTCTCGATCCTGCGGGAGGAGAAGGGATGGACGTATGGCGCCTACTCGAACGTCTCGCGCCGGAAGCAGCTCGGGAACTTCACCGCGACCGCCGAGGTCCGGAATGCCGTGGCCGACTCGGCGCTCACCGAGTTGCTCGCACAGATGCGGAAGATGGGGACCACCCCGGTGCCGGCGGCGGAGTTCGAGCAGCAGAAACAGGCGCTGGTCGGGCAGTTCCCGCTCACGATCGAGACCGCTGATGCCGTCGCCTCGCAGGTGGCGAATGCGCGCCTCTTGGGGCTCCCGACGGATTATGTGCAGACCTATCGGCAGCGGCTTGCGGCGGTGACGCCGGCGCAGGCGATGGTCGCAGCCAAGGCGGCGATCCGCGCCGATGCGGCGTATATCGTCGTGGTCGGTGACGCCGTGGTACTCGGGCCGAAGCTCACGGCGATCGCCCCGGTCTCGATCGTGGATGTGGAAGGGAAGGCGCTCACCGCCGCGGACCTCGAGGTGAAGACGGGGGCGATCGCGGTCGATCCCGCGCGGCTCGTCGCCTCGGCGGATTCGTTCGCGATCCTCGTGCAGGGGAACGAGTTCGGCTTCCAGACCTCGCAGCTCGCGCGCGAGGGGGACGGCTGGGTCTATACGGAGCGCGCGCAGATCGCCTCGTTCGTGCAGCAGAACGCCGAGGTGCGCTTCGGGGCGGATCTCGCGCTGCGTGGGCTCCAGCAGTCGGGGCAGATCCAGGGTCAGCCGGTCAAGCTCACGGTCACCGTCGCCAACGGGAAGGCGAGCGGAGAGGGCAACACCCCGGGGGCGCAGGGGATGACCCCGGTGAAGTACGCCGATGTCGCGATCCCGGCGGGCACGCTCGAGGAATCGCTCGCCTCGGTGATCATGCCGCTCTTCACCTGGGGGCCGAAGGCGAAGCACACCTTCGCGGTCTTCGCGTCGAGCGAGGGCACCGTGCAGTCGCGCACCCTCGAGGTGGTCGGCGAGGGCACGGTGACGCTCCGGAGCGGCGGCGATCCGATCGCCGCGTATCAGGTGCAGTCGACTGGCGGGCAGGCGCCGGGGACCTTCTGGATCGAGAAGGCGGCGCCGCATCGGTTGCTCAAGTTCGGGCCGGGGGGGCAGCCGATCGAGTTCGTGCGGGTGAAGTAAGGCGCTCGGCCCTGTGCGCCCTCCGGCGCGCGTGCCGTAGGGCGACGGAAGGGAGGTATTGCGAAGGGCGGGGGCCGGCATCGCGCCGATCCCCGCCCTTCATCACATCAATGCCGATCCCTTACTTCGGATCGAGCGCCCGCTTGATCTGCCACCGCGCCTCGGCAAGATGCGCGCGGGTCGCGGCATCCGCCGCCTTCCCTTCGGCGGCCGCGAGCTGGCCGTCGAGGGTCCGGAGCTCCATCCGGAGCATCGACTTGAGATCGGTGCTCCCACGCGAGGCGGCCGTGAGGCTCTGGCCGGTCTGCGCGCTGCTCGAGATGCGCGGGGTGGTCGAGGGGTTCGCGGCGAGCTTCGCGCTCACCGCCTCGACATAGCTGCGCTGCAACCCGCGACGATACGCATCGACCTTCACCGAGCCGGCGCTCAGCTCGCTCCAGATTCCGTTGCGGAGGTCGCCGAGGTACTCGCCGAGGGTGTAGACGTCACGCGCGCCCGGGAAGGCCTCGTACTCGACGAGACGCGCCATGCGGTCATCCGACATCATCGTGCTGAGGATCCCGCGCTGCGCGTTGTTGATGCGGGCGACCGCGCCATCGGGCTCCAAGCGGCGGAGGATCGCCGGATCGAGGAGCCAGGTCGGCGTCT
>JBMTXT010000053.1:0-13240 GCA_049453775.1 Gemmatimonadaceae bacterium
GGCGCGCGTGGCGTTGGAACGGTGCATCCAACGCGGGGAGCGGATCGTGACGAGCGCCGAGGTGCTCCAGGAGATCCTCCATCGGTACCGAGGGATCGATCGGGTGGATGCGATCCAGCCCGCCTTCGATGCGCTCCTCGGGGTGGTGGACGAGGTCTATCCCGTGGAGGTGGCGGATGTGCAACGGGCGAAGGAGATCGTGCTCGGGGTCGGCCGGCTTTCTTCGCGCGATGCCCTGCATGCGGCGGTGATGGAGCGGCGGGAGGTCAGGCGGATCATGAGTTTCGACGCCGGGTTCGATGCGCTCGGTTGGGTCGAGCGGGTGAGCTGAATCGATTCGCCGCCGGTTCATTCCCGTCGCGCGGTCTCGGCCGACTTAGTAGCCCCGCGCGAGGTCGATCGCCCAGCGCGGGCGCTCCCCACGTTCGATCGTCGTCAGACACTCGAGGAATCCATCCGCCGCGCCAGCGATGGTCGTCGGGCCTGAGCAGTGCGGGGAGATCATCACCCGAGGATCGGTCCAGAGCGGGGAGTCCGCCGGGAGCGGCTCGGTCTGGAAGACATCGAGGGCCGCGGCGCGGAGCCAGCCGCGCGCCAGCGCCTCCGGGAGGGCGACCTCGTCGACCACGGCGCCACGTCCCGCATTGAGGAGCATCGCCCCGCGACACCGTGAGAGGAGGTCACGCGACAGGAGCCCGCGGGTCGCCGGGGTGTCGGGGAGGACGGCGATGATCCAGTCGGCATCGCCCACGAGGGTAGGGAGCGCCGATGGCGTGTGCACCGCCTGAAAGAGGTCGGGATCGGACGTGACCGTCACGCGCCCACGGTCACCCGCCATGGCCCCCGATCCCGTCCCCGTTCGCGAGACGCCGACGATGCGGACGCCGAGTGCGGCGAGCTGGCGGGCGATCGACGTGCCGATCTCACCGGTGCCGAGCATCAACGCCGTGCGACCGGCGATGCGACGTGGGACGAGGGAGGCCCAGCGTCTCTCCCCTTGGGCCGCGGCGAGCGCCCCGAGCTGCTGCGATTCCCCGAGGATGCGCGCCACCGCCCATTCGGCAATCGCGGGGCCGAACGACTCGGGAGAGCGGGTGAGGAGGGTGGCGGGGGCCAGCGCCCCGGGGGCCATCCAGGGATCGACGCCGGCGCCGGTGGAGTGTACCCAGCGCACACTCCCCATCGTCGCGTGAGCTGGTCGACGGAACCCAACATAGCCCTCGGCCCAGCGCAGGTCGGCGTCGGTGACCTGCGGGTGCGGGATCGCCCGCAGGTCGAGGTCAGGGCGCGCAGCGGCGATCCGTGCGGCGACGGCGGCGGCATCTGAGGCCCCGACGAGGATGCGTCGCGGGGGGGCGGGGAGGGGAGTCGAGGTGGCCATGCTGGTTGGAGAAAGGTGGCGGTCCCGTGGATATTCCGGCATCCCCACCTCGCCTCGGAGTGGCTGTGAAGAAGATCCTGCTGGCTCTCGCCTTCGGCATCGTGGCGCTTGGCGCCGTCCTCATGCGCAACGTCGCGCGGCTCCCGGCACCGGCCGCGGCCGTCGTCGACGCGGAGCCGATCACCATCGATGCGGAGCAGGCGGCGAGCCGGCTCGCGCGCGCGGTGCGCCTGGCGACGATCTCGTACGCATCGGGGGCGCCGATCGACACGGCGGCCTTCCGCGCCTTCCACGCCCTCGTGGCGACGGAGTTCCCGCGCGTGCATGCGACGCTGCGGCGCGAGGTGGTCGGGGGACTGAGCCTCCTCTATACGTGGCGTGGGAGCGATTCGGCGAAGTCGCCGGTCGTCTTGATGGGGCACATGGATGTGGTGCCGGTGCCGGAGGCGAATCTCGCCGAGTGGACGCACCCGCCGTTCGGTGGGGTGATGGCCGAAGGGTATGTGTGGGGGCGTGGGACGCTCGACGACAAGACGACGGTGCTGGCGACGCTCGAGGCGGTGGAGCGTCTGCTCGAGTCAGGATACGTCCCGCCACGGCCGGTATACCTGATGTTCGGGCACGATGAGGAGAACGGTGGCCGGTTCGGGGCACGCGCGATCGTCGACACCTTGGTGGCCCGGGGGGTGACGCCCGCCCTCGTCGTGGATGAAGGAGGGTTCCTCGCGAGTGGGGTGATCCCTGGCGTCGCGGGGCGCGCCGCGATCGTCGGGATCGCGGAGAAGGGGTATGTCTCGTTCCGCCTCACGGCGGCGGCGAATGGCGGGCACTCATCGATGCCGCCGTCGCGCACGGCGGTGGGGGCGCTCGGTCGCGCGGTGCTGGCGCTGGAGGCGAATCCCTTCCCGGCCTCCATCGATGGGCCGACGCGGGGGATGCTGGAGGCGATGGCGCCGTATGCATCGTTTGGGCAGCGGGTGGCCTTGGCGAACCTCTGGTTGACCGCTCCGGTGGTGGAGCGCGCGATGCTCGGGAGTCCACTCGGTGCGGCGCTCCTGCGCACGACGACCGCCCCGACCATGGTGAGCGCAGGGGTGAAGGACAACGTCCTTCCCCCGGTGGCGGAGGCGATCGTCAACTTCCGCATCCGACCGGGGGAGACGCATGAGACGGTGCTCGCGCGTGTGCGGGAGATCGTGGACGACACCCTGATCACGGTCGACTACATGGATAGTGTCCGGGTGAATCCGTCGCCGGTGTCATCGGTGGCGTCCCCAGCGTATGCGCTCGTCGCCTCGACCATCCGCTCGCTCGTGCCATCGGCGCCGCTGCCCGTGTTGCCGTATCTCGTGATGGGTGGGACCGATGCCAAGTACTGGGGCGCGCACACCGACCAGGCCTTCCGCTTCCTCCCGGTCCCCCTTGGTGAGGGTGACCAGGCGCGGATCCACGGCGTGAACGAGCGGATCCGCGTAGAGGATTACGGGGTCGCGGTCGGCTTCTTCACGCGGCTGCTCCGCGGGATCGACCAGCTCCCATGAGGTGAGCGCGACGACCGTCGCGCCACTGACCGGAACCTTTCACCCCGCTCGGGGAATTCATCACCCATGCCCATGACCCTCCGTCGATTCGTTCTCCTTCTCGCGCTCCTCTGGGGCGCCCCCCTCGCCGCGCAGACGGCTGCCGCGCCAAAGCCCGAGATCTTCCTCCGCGTCCCGCAAGATGGCGCGGTGGTCCCTGCGACCTTCGAGGTGGTCTTCGGGCTCCGGAACTACGGCATCGCGCCAGCCGGCGTAAAGCTCACCGGCACGGGGCACTTCCACATCTTGGTCGATCGCGAGGCGCCGGCGATCGGTGAGGTGATCCCCGCCGATGCCTTCCACCGACACTACGGGGCGGGGCAGATCGAGACCCAGCTCACCCTGCCCCCCGGGACGCACACGTTGCGCGTGGTGCTCGGGGATGCGGAGCACCGGGTGATCAGTCGCGACTTGATCAGCGCGCCGATCACGATCACGGTCCGCGCGCCGTAACGCGCGAGCGGCGCACCACGATCGTGACGCGCCGCTCGCCATCCCTCTGAGGCTTCGGGCTCAGCGACGGGGGGCGGGCTCCAGGCGCATCAGCGCCGGGCTTCCGCCCTTTCGCGTCTCGAAGAGCACGTAGAGGAATCCATCGGGGCCCTGGCGCACGTCGCGGATGCGGCCGCGCCCCTGCACCAAATGCTCGACCTCCTTCACCGTCGTCCCGTCCAGTGCGACGCGGGTGAGGCGCTCCCCCACGAGCCCACCGACGAAGAGGTGGCCCTGCCATTCCGGGAACGCATTCCCCGTGGAGATAGCGAGCCCGGAGATCCCGATCGAGGGGACCCAGACATTGATCGGCGATTCCATCCCGGCCCGCGTCGTCCCGACGTGGATCGCGCTCCCGGTGCGGTAGTTGACGCCAAAGCCGATCACCGGCCAGCCATAGTTCTTCCCGGGCTGCACGAGGTTGAGCTCGTCGCCGCCCTGCGGGCCATGCTCATCGGCCCAGAGCTGGTTCGTGGTGGGGTGCACCGCGAGCCCCTGCACATTGCGGTGTCCGTAGCTCCAGATCTGCGGGAGGGCCCCCGGGGTGTTCACGAACGGATTGTCCGCGGGGACGCGCCCATCGTCATGGAGTCGGACGATCTTCCCATGGTGCGTCCCGAGGTTCTGCGCGGGATGCTTGAGGAGGGAATCGATCGGGCCGGCCGGCATCACCTGACGATCGCCGAGGGAGATGAAGAGGTAGCCGTCACGGTCGAAGGCGAGGCGGGAGCCGTAGTGCCCCATGCCGCGTGACCATTTCTGTGCCTCGAAGATCTCCGTCACCTGCGTGAGGCGATCGTTCTCGAAGCGTGCGCGGATCACGGCGGTGGTGCCCTGCGTGCCATCGGCGCTGGGCTTGGAATAGCTCAGGTAGATGAACCGGTTCTCGGCGAACTTCGGATGGGCGATGACATCGAGGAGACCGCCTTGGCCGCCGACGCGGATCGGCGGGAGTCCCGGCACGGTGTCGGGGAGGAGCTTCCCCTTCCGGATGACGCGGAGCTGCCCGGTCCGCTGGGTGACGAGGAGGTCACCACCCGGGAGGAAGGCGACACCCCACGGGCTCGTCAGCCCATCGGCGACGAGGGTGAGGCGGACATCATGATGCTGGGTCCGCAGGGTCTCCTGCGCCGAGGCGAGGGCACAGGGGAGGGCGACGGCGAGGAGGCCGGCTCGGACGGCGCGAGGCGCGAGGGTGAGCATGGACATGCGAAGAAAGCTACACCCTCACCGGCGCTCACCGCCCGCCGGCCGCCACCGACCGCGGCTTCGCGTGGCGCGCTGGTGCGGGCGCAGGGAGCGGACGCTCCGCACGCTCGTGGCGCTGGCTCGTGCGCGTCTCGCGCGCGGGTGCCCGCCGGTCATCGTCCCGCCGATCCCAATCCCGCTCCCGTCCGCGCCCGCGATCGATATAGATCGGGCGGTGGACGATCGTCCGCGTCCAGGGCCAAAGGCCCCAGGGCCGTACCTGCACGATGGGTGGGGCATGGACGATCACGGGCGGTGGCATGAAGACCGGGTTCGGCACGACGACCGTCGGCGGCTGGACCACCACCGGGGCGGGCTGCACGACGATCGGGGCCGGTGGGGGAGACGGGACCACCGGTGCCGGGGTCGGCGCGGGCATCGGCGAGAGCACCGGGACGGTCGCCACGGCGACGCGGCGCTGGGTCTCGATCGCGGCGCGCACATCCCCCGGCTGCTGCCGATAGGCACGTCCCATCGCGATCGCCCAGGCGGGGCGCTCGGCGAGGAGTCGCAGGAGCTGATCCAGCGCTTCATCGGAGAGCTGGGCGATGGGCCGAGCGAGGTCGTCGATCTCGCGGACCGTGAGGAGCTCGGGCGGCGTCCCCTTTTGCGCGACGAGGGGGAGGGGGGCGACGACGAGGAGGGCGGCGGCGACAGCCCGGCGGGTGGAGCCGAAGCGAGTGGTCATGCGCTCTCGTACCGTCGGGGCCGGGCGGGGTTCCCTCGGCCGGCTGGCACCCACCGTCCCGCACCCTCCCCCAGCGATCAGCGCACGTACGTCAGCCAGCCGTGCGTATCCGCGGTGCGGCCGTTCACGATATCGAGGAAGCGGGTCTGGATCGCCTTCGTGACCGGTCCCGGCTTCCCGTCGCCGACGGGGAGCCGGTCCACGCTCCGGATCGGCGTGACCTCGCTCGCCGTCCCGCAGACGAAGACCTCCTGGCAGGTGTAGAGCGCTTCGCGCGTGAGCGGCTGTACGCTCCCCTCGATGCCGAGGTCGCGTGCGATGGCGATCACCGCGCTTCGGGTGATCCCGGGGAGGAGGGTGCCGTCGATCGGTGGGGTGTAGAGCCGGCCCTCGTCGACGACGAAGACGTTCTGCCCTGACCCTTCCGAGAGCATCCCGTCCGGACCGAGGGCGATCGCCTCATCGAATCCGTTACGGAGCGCCTCCATCTTGATGAGCTGCCCACTGAGGTAATTGCCGGCGATCTTCGCGGCGGCGGGGATGGTGTTCGGGGCCACGCGGTGCCAGGTGGAGATGCAGGCATCGACCCCCTGCTCGAGCGCGGCATCGCCTAAGTAGGCGCCCCAGGGCCAGCAGGGGAGATAGGTCTCGATCGGGCTGTCGAAGGGGACCATCCCCGCCGCGCCGTAGCCGCGGATCACCATCGGGCGGATGTAGCAGGCGTCGAGCGTGTTCTTGGCGACGAGGGCGCGGCACCCCTCGACGAGTTGGTCGATGGTCCACGGGGGATCCATACGATAGATCTTGCAGGAATCGAGGAAGCGCTTGAGGTGCTCTCGCAGCCGGAAGATCGCGGGGCCCGTGGGGGTGGCGTAGCAGCGGATCCCCTCGAAGACGGCGGAGCCAAACTGCACGGAATGCGCGAGGAGGTGCACCTGCGCGTCCTGCCAGCGGATGAAGGATCCGTCACGCCAGATCCAATCGGTCTCGGTGATCTTCGCCATGGACAGCTCGGGGGGTCGGGAGGGGGATCGTGCGTTGGGACCGGTCAGACGCCGGGGCCGGCGGAGAGCTTCCGCACGAGTCGGTACATGAACTCGAGTCCATCATAGAAGGCCTGGGCCTGCGCGCGCTCGTTCATCCCGTGGGCGTTCGGGGTGTCATAGAAGAGCCCGGAGATCCCGTACACGGGGATCCCCGCGACGCGCAGGAAGCGTCCGTCGGTGGCGCCGGTGCTCATCGTCGGGACCACGGGGATCCCCGGGAAGAGCTCGGCGCTCGTCTCCTCGATGGTGCGGAGCAGTTCCGGCGTGAGTGGGGAGGGCGGGCTGTCCTCAGCGGCGCGCTCGATGAGGATCTTCACCCCGGTATCGGCGATCACCCGCGCCAGCTGGGCCCGGATCTGCTCCGTGGTTTCGTCGGGCAGGATCCGGCAGTTGACCGTCGCGCGGGCCCGCTGCGGGAGAGCGTTCATCGCATGGCCGCCTTCGAGCATCGTGGCGACGCAGCTCGTGCGCAGCCGCGAGTTGTTCGCTGGGTCGCGCGAGATGAGGCGCGCGGCCTCGGCGTCCCTCTCATCGGCGACGAGTCGTGCCATCGCACGGCCCACCTCGCCACCGGAGATCGTCGACTGCCGCCGGAAGTACTCGCGCGTCACGGCATTCAGGTGGACGGGGAAGGCATACTTACCGACGCGATCGAGCGCCGCCGCGAGCTGGTAGATCGCGTTGTCGGGGCGGGGCTGGGAGCTGTGGCCCCCGGTGTTCGTCGTCTCGAGGATGAAGTTCGCCACCTTCTTCTCGCTCGCCTGCACCTCGTTGGCGACCCGCCGTCCCGCCTCGACGCGGCCTCCGCCGCCTTCGTTCAGTGCGTACTCGGCGGCGAGGAGCTCGGGGCGGTGCTTCACAATCCCCGCGACCCCGTTGGCCGGGCCGCCTTCCTCATCGGCCGTGAGCGCGACGATGAGGTCGCGGTCGGGGACGATCCCCTCGGCCTTCATCCGGAGGAGGATCGTCAGATGGATCGCGCCCTCATCCTTGTCGTCGGCGACGCCGCGGCCATAGAACACCCCGTCCCTCTCGATGAACTGGAAGGGGGGGAGGGTCCAATCGGCGGGGTTCGCCTCGACCACGTCGATGTGTGAGAGGAGGAGGATCGGCTTGCGTGCGCTGTTCCGCCCCCGATAGCGGACGATGAGGTTCCCCTTCCGCGGGGCGTTCTCGACGACCACCACATCCTCGGCCGGGAATCCCGCAGCGCGCATGTGCGTGGCCATCGCCTCGGCGGCGGTGACGCTGTTCCCGGTGGTGAGCGTGGTGTTGATCTCGACCAGTTCCTTGAGGAGATCGCGCGCTTGGCGCTCCCAGCGGGAGCGCTCGCGCTCCTGGGCCGGGAGCAGAGCGGGGAGGAGCAGGAGGGCGGCGAGGAGGCCGCGCCGGAGCGGGGGGAGAGGGAGCATCTGGTGAAGTTCGCCCCGGCGGGGGGTGCGGGCAACGCCTCGCCAGCGGCGAGCGGTCTCGGTTGACATAGGGGGAGGGGGTACCTAGCCTCTCTCCCGTGACCCCTGACCTCGGGAGTGTGCGATGACCGGTCGATCGAAGAAGGACCCCTCGGCCTGCGCCTGCGGGACGCACGCCCCGGCCGGGCGCGCCGCCGTCGGGGTCGACGACGAGGTCAAGTCGCGGAACCTCACGCGGCTCCGGCGGATCGAGGGGCAGGTCCGCGGGTTGCAACGGATGGTCGAGGAGGATCGGTACTGCGCCGACGTGATGACGCAGATCGCCTCGGTGCAGGAGGCACTCCGCGGGGTCAGTCGGGAGTTGATGCGCAACCATCTGCGGCACTGTGCCGCCACGGCGGTGCGCGCCGGCGGGGAGACGGCCGACGCGATGTACGACGAACTGCTCGACCTCATGTACCAGCGGCGCTAGGCGCTCGGCGCTCAGGGCTCGGCACCGCTGGCGATCGGTCGGCGGTCGACGTCAGGGGGTGATGAACTTCCACTGTGCGCGGTAATCGCGCGTCAGCGGGGCGTTCGTGAGTCGGGCGCGCACCATCTCGATCGGCATCCGGCCGCCTTGCATGATCGCGTCGTGGAAGGCGCGGTTCGTCATCCGCCCCGATTGTACGAGCTCCTGATGGAGCGCACGGATCTGGAGCCCCCCGAGCATGTACGCCGCCTGATAGAGGGGGGCGTAGCTCCCGTTGAACGAGCGCCGGACCTCGGCTTCGGCGTTCGCACGCTCATGTCCGACCCGCGTGACCAGGAAGTCGACCGCTTCCTGCGGGGTCATCTGACCGAGGTGGACCTTGAGCGAGAAGATGATCCGCGCGAGGCGATGCGAGCGCCAGAAGAGGAAGCCCATCCGGTTCTCGGGGGTCTTCGGGAAATCGAGATCCCAGAGGAGCATCTCCCAATAGAGCGCCCACCCCTCCGTCCAGAACGGGGTGCTGAAGGCGCTGCGATGCGGGTGGTACCGGCTGGCCATGAACCCTTGGAGATGGTGGCCGGGGATCAGCTCGTGATGGACCGTCGCCGAGGAGAAATGGGGGTTGTTCCCCCGCATGCTCATCAGCTTGTCCTCGTGCGCCATCGAGTCGGTGGGGTACGAGACCTGGATCACCTCGCCGCCCAGGAAGAAGGGGGAGACGAGCTGTTGCCGGGGGGAGAGCATCTCCATCCGCCAGATCTCCTCCGCGAGTGGGGGGATGGTGATGAGGTCGTTCGCCTTGAGGAAGGTGATCGCCTCCTCCGCGAGCGCTTTGATCAGTGCGGGCTGCTCACCGGCGGGGACGTATGTCCGTTTGACCGCCTCGAGGGCGGCGCGCCAGTCGTCGCCAAACCCCATCTCGCGGGCGGCGCGGCGCTGCTGTTGCTCGATCCATTTGAACTCGCGCTCCGCGAGCGCGATGAGCTGTGCCGGTTCGTAGGCGATCATCTCGGCGCGCAGGTCCTCGGCGAGTCCGGCGGCGCCGATCGGGTCGCCGATGATCGGTTCCTCCTCGCCAGACTTCTGCCCGACGATGACCTCGCGGATCGCGGTCTGGTAGCGGCTCAGCGCGGCACTCACCCGCTTGTAGGGATCCTCGGTCCACCAGGTGAAGAGGGGGTGGTAGCCGGTGGAGAAACGGTGCCAATCGCGCAGGGCACGCTGGAGGTCGTCGAGATAGGCGATGGTGCGGAGGCCGACGATCCGTTCCGGCCGACCGATGGTCGCGGTAGCTCGGGCACGCACGACGCGCGTCAGACTGTCGATCTCCTTGGCCATCGCGGCCAGGGTCGCGCCGCTCGATTGGGGATCGACGGGGTTGAAGCGGCGTCGCGCCTCCTCGAATTCGGTGATGATCGGCGCGAAGGGGACGAAGGGGCTCATGTCCTTGGCGAGCCGCTCCTCCCGCGCGAGGCGATCGAGTTCCGCGGTCAGTCGCGTCGTGAGGAGGACGTAGTCGATCCGCCCCTCTTGGCCGAGGCGATCGAAGTCGATGCGAGCGAGCCGGCCCTGCCACTCCCGGTGGAAGGCGCGCAGTCGCTCACGTCGCGCGGGCGAGAAGTCGACGGTCCATCGACGATTCAGCGCGGCGAGGTCGGTGGTGTAGAGCGTGACCGAGTCACGGAGTTCGCTCTGCGCCGTGACCGATGGGCCCTGCGCCGCCAGGGGGGTCGGGCGGATCGCCGCGGTCGTCAGTGCCAGCGGGAGGGCGAACGAGCGTGGAACGGCGAACGCGAAGGCCCAGCGAAGTGGACGCATCATCGGGTCGATCCGGCGCGAGAGGGGGTGGGCAGGGAGTCGATGCGGATGTCGGCGAGCGCGGTAGAATCTGCTGGCAGCGCCGTCGGGCCGCTCGGCATCCCCTGCTGCCGCAGCAGGTAGGCGAGCGCGATGGTGTACTCGTCGTCGGTCAGGGACCCCGGGTCGAGCTGCGGCATCTCCCGACGGATGTAGCCGTATAAGGTGGCGAGCGATCGGCCATACCACTTGGTGCGGAAGGCCGGTGTCGTAAGGGCTCCGGGCAGATGGCAGGACTGACAGACCTCCTTCCAGAGGGTCTCGCCCTCGGCGGCCTGCGCCGCGGCGTACACACCGTCAGCGGTGGTCCGCGTGGGGGCCTCGCCCATCGGGCGGGCGGCGAGCAGGGCGGGGAGCGAGAGGATCAGGACGGGGAGGCGTGGCATCGGCGGGGAGGGGGTGACGGAGAGGAAGGTCGCGCCATTCGCGCGCGGAGGCCAGCGGGGTAGAATTGAGGCAGAGGTCCCACCCTTCCATCCCCCCTCTTCTCGCCATGTCCTCTCGTGCCTTCCTGACCCTCGTCGCGCTCCTCATCGGCTCGACGGCGACCCATGCGCAGGATCGTCTCCGGACGATGCCAGGCTATGAGCGCTACGCCGCGATGGCGCCCACGCTCGCCTCGAGCATCAAGTCCGGTGCCATCACCCCGCAGTGGGCGGAGGATGGGGGCTCGTTCGACTTCACGCGGGATGGCAAGCGCCTCCGCTACACCGTGGCGACCAAGGCGGTGACCGAGGCGGGGCCGGCGAATAGCGGAGCTACGATGGGGGCTCGTCGACTGAATGCCCCGGCCCGCGGGCGGCAGTACACCGAGGCGTGGACCGCCGACTCCGCGATGAAGGCGGTCTATCGGGAGAACAACCTCTTCATCTCCGCTCGGGATGGGAGTGGGGAGCGCCAGCTCACCACCGACGGCAGCACGGAGCGCCGGATCAAGTACGGCACCGCGAGCTGGGTGTACGGGGAGGAGCTCGATCAGGTGACGGCGATGTGGTGGTCGCCGAGCGGGAAGCAGCTCGCGTACTACCGGTTCGATGAGAACCCGGTGAAGGACTACTGGCTCCAGATGGACCAGACGGCGGTGCAGGGCTCGGTGATGATCGAGGCGTATCCCAAGGCGGGGACGCAGAACCCGATCGTCGATCTCTTCGTCCATGATCTCGCCAGCGGGAAGACCATCCGGATCGATGCACGGGATGGGAAGCCGCTCACCGACGACGTGGTGGGGCACTATGTGTACGGGATCACCTGGAGCCCCGATGGGAGTGAGCTTCTCGTGCGCCGGACCAACCGGCGCCAGAACATCATGGAATTCGCAGCCTGCTCCCCTACCTCGGGGGCGTGCCGCGTGCTCGTGCGCGAGGAGTGGCTCGCGAGCTGGACGGAGAACTCGCCGACGATCCGCTGGCTCGCCGATGGGAAGCGCTTCATCTGGGAGTCGGAGCGGAACGGCTTCAAGAACTATTACCTCTACGATCTCTCCGGGAAGCTCATCGCCCCGCTCACGCAGCATGCGTTCGAGGTCGCGGGGATCGTGAAGGTCGATGAGGAGGCCAAGCAGCTGTGGTACTACGCGCGGAGCGGCGACAACTTCATGAGGCTCCAGCTCCATCGCGTGGGGCTCGATGGGAAGGGGGATCGTCGCCTCACCGATCCGGCCTTCCACCACACGGTCACCGTGTCACCGAACGGGAAGCATGTGGTCGACGTCGCGCAGACCCATGCGATCGCCCCGGTGACGCGGGTGCTCGACGCGGCGGGGAAGGTCGTCGCCACCGTCGCGGAGAGTGATCTCTCCGCCTTCACCGCCGCGGGGTTCCGCGCGCCGGAGATGTTCACCTACACCTCGGCCGATGGCGCGACCCCGCTCCATGGGATGCTGCACAAGCCGTCGAACTTCGATCCCGCCAAGCGGTATCCGGTGCTCTTCTCGGTCTATGCGGGGCCGGCGACGAATGGGGCGCGGGAGGTCTTCGGCCCGCCGATGGCGTGGACGGAGATGGGGTTCCTCGTCGTCACGCTCGACACGCGGAGCGCCGCCGGTCGCGGGAAGAAGGCGCTCGACGCGATCTATGAGAAGCTCGGTGAGGTCGAGATCGATGACCTTGCCGCCGCCTCACGGCATCTGGCGAAGCTCCCCTTCGTCGATGGGCAGAAGGTCGGGATCTTCGGTACCTCGTACGGTGGCTATGCCTCGGCGCTCGCACTGCTCCGGCATCCCGATGCCTTCCACGCCGCCTCGGCGTCGTCCTCGGTGACGAGCTGGCATCACTACGACACGATCTACACCGAGCGGTACATGTACACCCCGCAGGCGAACCCCGCGGGCTACAAGAAGGGGAACGCCATGGAGTACGCCGCGAACCTGCGTGGGCGGCTCATGATCTTTTATGGCACCGCCGACGACAACGTGCATCCCAACAACTCGATGCAGTTGATCCAGGCGCTCCAGCGGGCGGGGAAGAGCTTCGAGGTGCAGGTCGGCCCCGATGTGGGGCACGCCAGCATCAATCAGCAGCGGATGATGGAGTTCTTCATTCAGTCGCTCGTCTTGGAGCGGTAACGCGCGAGCCAGTCGGCGCTCCACGAAGGGAAGTGGTCCTCGCGGAGCGCCGCCCGGGCCTGCGCCATCAGCTGGATCAGGTAGGTGACGTTGTGCAGGGCGAGGAGGCGGAGGCCGAGCATCTCCCCGGCGGCGAAGAGGTGCCGCAGATAGGCGCGGTCGTAGCGCGTGCAGGCGGGACAGGCGCACCCCTCCACCAAGGGGCGCCGATCGGTGCGATGCGCGGCGCGCTTGATCTGCACCGTCCCATCATCGGTGAAGAAGGTCCCGTGGCGCCCCATGCGGGTGGGCGCCACGCAGTCGAAGAGATCGACGCCACGCGCCACCGCCTCCACCAGATCGTCGGGATGCCCGACGCCCATCAGATACCGCGGGCGCTCGCGCGGGAGCTCCGCATCGCAGACCTCGAGGGTCGCGAGCATCGCGGGCTTCGGCTCCCCGACGGCGAGCCCGCCGCGGGCGCTCGCCTCCCCATTCCCGGCCGGCACGATCCCCCGCGCC
>JBMTXT010000054.1:0-12640 GCA_049453775.1 Gemmatimonadaceae bacterium
GCGACCCCGGCATTATGAGTGCCGTGCTCTAACCGGCTGAGCTACCCAGCCATACCCTCTCCAAACCACGAGGCGGCCGGTTCGGATGAACCGACCGCCTCATGAATAGCGGGGGCGGGATTTGAACCCGCGACCTTCGGGTTATGAGCCCGACGAGCTACCAGGCTGCTCCACCCCGCGGTAGTCTTGGAAATCTAGAGGCGCGGCCCCACGGATTCAAGGTGCCATCCGCGCCGGCCCAACGCCGCTCAGGGGTCCACGAAGCGGTAGAGGAGCTCCCCCTCCCGGACCATCCCGAACTCCTCCCGGGCGATCCGCTCCTGCGTCGCGGGGTCCGACTCGACCAACCGCTTCCGCTCTCGGAGCCCCTGCACCACCCGCTCCAACGAGTCGACCCGCGCCCGGGCCGCCTGGACCCGCCCGCGCTGCCGCAGCAGATCGGTCGTCCCGTACTCTCCGCCCTGCACCGCCCAGAAGGCGACGAAGAGCCAGAGCCCCCAGACCGCGAGGCGGCGCGCGATCGCCTTGGGGTCCCGCGCCGCCGACCGGCCCTTCGCCATCACCCCTCGATCCCGTACAACGCCCCACCCGGGAACTCGGCGTGCGCCCCGAGCTCGGCCTCGATCCGCAGGAGCTGATTGTACTTGGCCACGCGATCGGTGCGGCTCGCTGACCCGGTCTTGATCTGCCCGGCGTTGGTCGCGACGGCGAGATCGGCGATGAAGGTGTCCTCGGTCTCCCCCGAGCGATGCGAGATGATCGAGGCATACCCATTCCGCCCCGCCATCTCGATGGTCTCGAGCGTCTCGGTGAGCGTCCCGATCTGATTGACCTTCACGAGGATGGCGTTCGCGACATCCTCCTCGATCCCGCGCGCCAAGAACTCGACATTCGTCACGAAGAGGTCATCGCCGACGAGCTGGACGCGATCCCCGATCGCCTCGGTCATCTGGCTCCACCCCTCCCAATCCCCCTCGGCCAACCCATCCTCGATCGATACGATGGGATACTTGTTCAACCACTTGGCATACATCTCGATCATCTGCTCGGCGGACTTGGTCCCCGCCCCGCTCTTCTTGAAGGTGTACTTCCCCTTGGCAAAGAGCTCACTCGCCGCACAGTCGAGCGCGAGCGCGATCTCCGTCCCCGGCGCATAGCCCGCCAACTCGATCGCCTCGATCACCACGTCGAGCGCGGCCTGATCGCTCGCCAAGTCAGGGGCAAAGCCCCCCTCGTCACCGACGCCAGTAGAAAGCTTCCGCTTCACGAGGACCTTCTTGAGCGCATGGAAGACCTCGGTCCCCATCCGGAGCGCATCGCTGAAGCTCGTCGCCCCCACGGGGACGATCATGTACTCCTGGAAGTCGACGGTGTTGGTGGCGTGCGCCCCGCCGTTCAGGATGTTCATCAGCGGCACCGGGAGGGTGCGCGCCATCGGGCCGCCGAGGTACTTGTGGAGCGGGAGATCGACGCTCGCGGCGGCCGCGCGCGCCGAGGCCATCGAGACGGCGAGCATCGCGTTGGCGCCGAGCCGAGACTTGGTCTTGGTGCCGTCGAGAGCGATGAGGGTGCGATCGATGGTGAGCTGCTCGGTGACGTCGAGCCCGATCAGGGCCGGTTCGATCAGACGACTGACGTTCGCGATCGCCTTCTGGACCCCTCGGCCGAGGTAGCGCGCGGCATCGCCGTCACGCAGTTCGTTCGCCTCATGCTCGCCGGTGGAGGCGCCACTCGGGACCGCCGCGCGGCCGTAGGTGCCATCCTCGAGGATGACGTCGGCTTCGACGGTGGGGTTGCCGCGGGAGTCGAGGATCTCACGGGCCTGGACGGCGAGGATGGTGGACATCAGGGGTCAGGTGACAGGGGTCAGGTGGCAGGTACCCGAGACCAGGTACCCGAGATCGAGACGATCGAAAGATATGGGGTCAGCCGGGGCCGTACGGCGGGGATTGGACCCCGTAGCGGTCCCGGGCGCAGGCGGCCATCGCCTCATAGGTCCGCTTGGCGAGGAGGTCACGGTCCTCGTAGGTGAGGCCGGTGGTCGGGATCGGGGGGAGATAGTGCAGATGAATCGTCCCGGGGTGGACGCGGAGCCCCCCACGTGGGGCGATCTCGAGGACCCCATGCACGAACATCGGGACGACAGGGACCTGCGCCTGGATGGCGAGGACGAAGGGGCCTTTCTTGAACGGGCGAAGGGGATAGGCGCGTCCACGGGTCCCCTCGGGGTAGACGCCGACCGAGGCACCGGCGCGGATCCGCTCGGTGGCGGTGCTGTACGCCCCGAAGGCCGCCTTCCGATTCGCTCGCTCGATCGGGATCATCCCGGCGCGACGCATCGCCGGTCCGAGGATCGGGATCCGAAAGAGCTCAGCCTTGGCCACGAACTTGATCCACGGGAGATGACCCGCGAGGGCCAAGACGTCGAGGAGACTCAGATGGTTCGCGACGAAGATGTGCCCCGCCCCCTGCTTGTGCTCCACCCCATGCTCCTCGACGCGGATCCCCGCCATCCAGAGGGCGAAGCGCCCCCACCGTCGCGGCGCGAGATCGTAGGTCGAACCGGGGCGATCGCGCACCCCGAGGAGCGCCGCGACGATGCAGCTGCCACCGAAGAGGATCGTCCCGACGGCGATGCTGAGTTGCAGGAGGAGGAAGCGGACGAAGGCCATCAGGAGGCGAAGTGATCGTGGGTGGCGGGACGTTCCAGCCGCTGCCCGCCCTCGAGGAGATGCACCGCCCCCGCTGGCCCCGCGACGACCTGGCCGATCGCGGTGAGACGGAGCCCCGCATGCGCCGCCGCGAAAGCCGGCGCATCGAGTGCCGGCGCGGTGAGGAGGAGCTCGTACTCCTCGCCACTGACAAGTGCTTCGCGCGGCGTCACCCCATCGAGCACCGGGAGACGCTCGAGCGCGAGCTCACAACAGACCCCGCTCGCCGCCGCGAGGTGCGCGAGGTCGCCAGCGAGCCCGTCGGAGAGATCGATCGCCGCCGTCGCGCCCTGCCGCGCACACCAACGCGCCGACGCGAGTCGCGCCTCGGGGTGCGCGAAACGCGCGCGATGTGCCGGCGTCGGCTCCCGTCCGGCGAGCCAGGCGGCGAGGGCGGCGCCCGGACCGCCAAGTCGTCCCGTCACATAGATGGTGTCCCCAGGCCGCGCCCCGCTCCGCGCGAGGGGATGCGTGGCATGCCCGAGCACGGTGATCGCAAGCGCGAGACGGTCCCCATCGGTCACATCGCCCCCGACGATCGGGATCCCAGCCTGCGCCGCCGCCTCACCGATCCCCTGCGCGATCGGCGCGAGCGCCTCGCGCCAGGCGGTGGGGACGGTGAGGGCGAGAAGCACCCCGAGCGGCGCGGCCGCCATCGCGGCGAGATCGGAGAGCGCGGCCATCGTCGCGCGCCACCCGATCTCCTCCGGCGTGAGCCACTCGCGACGGAAATGCACATGCTCCACGGTGGTATCGGTGCTCACGACGAGCTTGGCGCCTGCCGGCACGTCGAGCACGGCGCCGTCGTCGCCGATGCCCTGCGCGCGCGGGCCCCACTGGGCGAGCAGCGTGCGCACGGCATCGAACTCCGCACCGGGCCCGAGGGGGAGATGGGTGGTCATCGCTCCCCTCCGACCTTCGGGAGTACCGCGAGGATCGGGGCGCGCGGTGCGGGATCATCGAGCCGCCACGCCATCGGAAGCGCATCGATCACATCGCCGAGCGTCGCCCCCCGCACCGAGCACCGCGCATTCTGCTCGAGCACCGGGTGATCGATCCCCGCCGCGAGCTCCCCCGCTCGCCCATGCACCCAAGCGCCGGCGGCGGCCGCCGCGAAGGGATCACCGAGCTGCGCGAGGAGGGTCGTGACGATCCCACTCAGCACATCCCCACTCCCCCCCGTGCCGAGCGCGGGGCTCCCAGCGGCCACCACCGCCACGCGGCCATCGGGCGCGGAGATCACCGTCGGCGGTCCCTTGAGGAGCACGACCGCGCCGAGCGTCTTCGCGAGCTCCGCGCCGACGACGAACCGATGCGCGAGGATCGCGGCGGGATCGAGCCGCATCAGACGCGCCGTCTCCACCGGATGCGGGGTCACGATCGCGGGGCGCGCCCCGAGCAACGAGCCCAGGGTGCGCGGCTCCCCCTCGAAGACGTTGAGCGCATCGGCGTCGAGCACCACTGGCCCACGCCAGGTCACGAGGAGCCGCTCGACGAGGGCGCGCGACTTGGTCCCGCGCCCGAGGCCGGGACCGAGCACCAGGGCGTGGGACCACTCGAGGACCGGGGTCTGCTCCTCCTCGGTCATCGGCCAGCGCGCCGCCATCGCCTCGGGCAACGCCCCCTGCACCACCGGCACATTGGTCGGTGCGACGAGGAGCCGCACCATCCCGATCCCACTCCGCAAGGCGCCCCGTGCGGCGAGCAGCGGGGCACCGGCCATCCCCTCCCCGCCCCCGACGATCGCGATCCGCCGCCGCACCCCCTTATGCGCGGCCGCCGGGATCGGGGGGACCGCCCTCCGTACCCAAGCGGCATCGATGAGCGCGGGGCCCAAGGCACGGGCCTCCGCCTCATCGGCGATCGGCCCGAGCCCGATGTCGAGCACGACGATCGCGCCGGCCTCATCCCGCCGGAGAAGGAGCCCCTGCTTCATGGCATCGAAGGTCACCGTGCAGTCGGCGTGGACCACGCGACCGCCAGCCCCCGTCGTCGCATCGATCCCGCTGGGAAGATCGACCGCGACCACACGCGCCCCGTGGGCACGGAGGGCCTCGATGCGCGCGATCGCCTCGGCGACCGCCCCGCGCGGCTCCCCCATTGTTCCGACGCCGAGGAGCGCATCGACGACCACCGCCGGCGCGGTCACCGCCCCGCGCTCCGCCGCGCGCTCGAGCGCCACCGAGGCGGCCCCCCCCTTCGCGCGCTGCGCATCGGCGGTCGTCGGCTCTCCCAGCGCCTCCACCTGGACGGGGCACCCCTCGCGTGCGAGCGCCCCGGCGATCACCCAACCATCACCGCCATTGTTCCCGGTGCCTGCGAAGACGATCGCGCCCTGCGTCCGGACCTCCGGATAGCGCGAGAGGATCACCGCCGCGACCCCTTCCCCGGCGGCACCCATCACTTCGTACGGGTCGCGGCCGGCGGCGAAGGCCTTCGCCTCGCGCGCGCGCATCCCCGCGCCGGTGCAGACCCGGACCGTCATCGCTGAGGCCACCGCGCGGTCATGGGCGCCCTACGCGGTCGGGACCGCGCGCCACGGATAGTTGCGGTCGAAGGCGTCGGTGAAGTCGAAGACGTCGACGAAATCCGCCTTGTCGTCGTTGGGCTGCGCATGGAGGAGCCCGACATCGACCAGGGTGAAGACCACCTCCCCGAGGTCCCCCGAGGCGCGGATCCCCCAATGCTCGAGCACACTCCGCGCGAGCACCCCATAGCGCTCGAGTGCGAGGTCGCGGCACCCGAGGGCGAGCTCCCGCCCCGTGAGGTGCCGCCGTTCGATCAACCGCTGCTGACAGAACTCGAGCGCCGCGAGCACGAAGAGATACGCCCGCTCATCGTATCGCGACTCCTTGAGTCGGATACGATCCATCACCCCGTCGCGAAAGGCGAGGTCGGCCATCAGGGAACAGGTGTCAGGGGACAGGTCACAGGTAGAGCGGGAACGCCTTCGTGAGCGCGTGCACATCCTGCTTCACGGCAGAGAGCACCGACGTATCCGTCGGGGCAGCGAGGACGCGATCGATCAACGCCGCGATCTTCACCATCTCCGGCTCACGCATCCCCCGCGTGGTGACCGCCGGCGTGCCGATCCGGATCCCGCTCGTCACGAAGGGAGACTGCGTCTCCTTCGGGACGGTGTTCTTGTTGACCGTGATCCCGGCCGCGTCGAGCGCCTGCTCCGCCACCTTCCCCGTGAGCGCGGTGCTCTTCGGGCGGAGATCGCAGAGCATCAGGTGATTGTCGGTCCCACCGGAGACGATATGCACGCCATGCGACTGGAGCGCCGCCGCCATCGCCTTCGCGTTCCGCACCACCTGCTCGCAATAGGCTTTAAACGCGGGATCGAGCGCCTCCTTGAACGCGACCGCCTTGGCGGCGATCACATGCTCGAGCGGCCCCCCCTGCGTCCCAGGGAACATCGCCTTGTCGATCGCCTTCGCATGCTGCGCCTTACAAAGGATGAGCCCCCCGCGCGGCCCCCGCAGGGTCTTGTGCGTCGTGGTGGTGACCACGTCGGCGAAGGGAACGGGATTCGGATAGACGCCGGTCGCGGCGAGCCCGGCGAAGTGCGCCATATCCACCATGAAGAGCGCCCCGACCTCGAACGCGGCCTCGGCGAACTGCTGATAGTCGAGCACCCGCGAATACGCACTGTACCCCGCGATGATGAGCTTCGGTCGCTCCTTCCGCGCGAGCTCGCGCATCTGCGCGTAGTCGATCAGCCCCTCGTCGGTCACGCCATAGTGCACCGCCCGGTAATTGAGCCCCGAGAAGTTCACGGGGGACCCGTGCGTGAGGTGCCCCCCTTGTGAGAGATCGAGCCCGAGGACGGTATCCCCCGGCTTGAGGAAGGCGAGGTACACCGCGGCATTGGCGGTCGCCCCCGAGTGCGGCTGCACATTCGCATGCTCGGCGCCAAACAGCTGCTTGGCCCGATCGATCGCGAGCTGCTCGATCTGGTCGACGACCTCGCATCCCCCGTAATAGCGCTTCCCAGGGAGCCCCTCGGCGTACTTGTTCGTGAGGATCGACCCCGCCGCCTCGAGGACCGCGGGCGAGACGAAGTTCTCGCTGGCGATGAGCTCGATCCCCTCGCTCTGCCGCCGCGTCTCTTCGCCGATCAGGGCCGCGACCGCTGGGTCGCTCCCCGCGAGTGCCGCGCTTGGGAGGCGTCGATCCCACTGGTTCCAGGTGAGGGTGTGCTTCCCGTCTGCCGTCCCGCTCATGGTGCCTCCGGTTCGATCTTCTTCACACGCGACTCGTGCCGCCCCCCCTCAAATGGGGTCTCCAGCCAGGTCGTCAGGATCTTGGTCGCCTCGGCCTCGCTCAGGAACCGCGCGGGGAGGACGAGGACATTGGAATCGTTGTGCTGCCGCGAGAGGGCGGCGACCTCCGGCGTCCAGGCGACCGCGGCCCGGACCCCCTGATGCCGATTGGCGGCGTAGGACATCCCCAGCCCCGTCCCACAGAGGAGGATCCCGCGCTTGGCGCGGCCCTGCTCCACCTGCGTGGCGACCGGATGTGCGTAGTCGGGATAGTCGGTCGAGGCCGTCGAGTGCGTCCCGACGTCATCGACGGCATAGCCCAAGCCAGTCAACACCGCCTCGAGCTTCTCCTTCAGCTCGAAGCCGGCGTGGTCCGACCCGATCGGGATGCGCTCGGGCTGGCTCATGCGTCCTTGCGCGGCCACTGCGGCCAGGTGCGGACCATCCCTGCCACCGCTGCGATCCGCTGCTCGGCGAGCGTGTCGGCCGCCAGGTAGGTGAAGACCTTCTGCGCCTTCGCGATCTTGTAGACACCGAGCACGGTGTCGTAGATCTCGTCGGCCTTCCGGAGGGCGCGCTCACGGGTCCAGCCCGCAAGCTCGCTATAGACGTTGATCACCCCGCCGGCGTTCGCGACGAAGTCGGGGGCATAATCGATCCCGCGCTGCGCGAGCATCTCGCCATGCTTCTCCGGCTCCAAGAGCTGGTTGTTCGCCCCGCCGCAGACGATCTCGACCCGGAGCGCCGGGATGGTCTGATCGTTGAGGATGGCGCCGAGGGCGCAGGGAGCGAAGATGTCGGCCTTGGCCGAGTAGATCGCATCCCCTTCGACTGCCGTCGCGCCGAACGTCTTCACCGCATGCGCGACCTTCTCGGCGCGGATATCGCTCACGATGAGCTTGGCGCCGGCCGCATGCAGCTCCTGGCAGAGGTAGGTCCCGACATTCCCCATCCCCTGCACGCTGATCGTCTTGCCGGTGAGGTCGGCGGAACCCCACCGGTGCATCGCCGACGCCTCGATCGCGCGAAAGACGCCATGCGCGGTGACGGGCGAGGGATCCCCCGACTTGTTCGCGAGCCCGGCCACATAGTCGGTCTCCATATGGACGAAGTCCATATCCGCGGTGCTAGTGCCGACGTCCTCGGCGGTCACGTAGCGTCCGCCGAGTGACTCGACGAAGCGGCCGTGGGCACGGAAGATCATCTCCCGGTTCGTGGTACGGTTGTCGCCGATGATGACCGACTTCCCGCCCCCGAGGTTGAGGCCGGCGACGGCGTTCTTGTAGGTCATGCCGCGCGCGAGGCGGAGCGCATCGGTGATCGCCTCCTCGTCGGAGGCGTAGGTCCAGAAGCGGGTGCCGCCGAGGGCGGGGCCGAGGGTGGTATCGTGGATCGCGATGATGCCACGGTAGCCCGCGGTCTCGTCCGAGCAGATGACGAGTTGTTCGTGGCCGAGCTTCGCGATGGTATCAAACAACTGCATGGTCAGGTCTCAGGTGTCAGGTATCAGGAAACAACAACGACGCATGGCAAGGACAGACGACGACTACGCACCACTGATGGCGGCGCGGCCGATGACGACGCGCTGCACTTCCGACGTCCCCTCGTAGATCTCCGTGACCTTGGCATCACGGAAGTAGCGCTCCACGGGGTACTCCTTCACATAGCCATAGCCGCCGAAGAGCTGGACGGCATTGGTGGTGACCCACATCGCGGTCTCGCTGGCGAAGAGCTTCGCCATCGAGGCCTGCGTGCCGATGTCGACGCTGCGGTCCTTCGCGGCGGCCGCCATATGGAGGAGGCTCCGCGCCGCGGTGATCCGGGTCGCCATATCGGCGAGCTTGAACTGCACCGCCTGGAACTCGGCGATCGGCTTCCCGAACTGCTTCCGCTCGGTGACGTAGGTGCAGGCCGCCTCATAGGCGGCGCGCGCGATCCCGATGGCCTGCGCAGCGATCCCGAGGCGCCCATGCTCGAGCGACTGCATCGCGTAGATGAACCCCATCCCCTCCTCGCCGAGGAGCCGGTCCGCGGGGACGCGCATCCCGTCGAAGACGAGTTGGACCGTCGGGGAGGCGCGCATCCCCATCTTGTCCTCCTTCTTGCCGACGGAGAACCCCGGGAGGTCGGGGGTGAGGATGAAGGCCGAGATCCCTTTCGCTCCCTTGCGAGCGTCGGGGGTGTCAGTGCGCGCCATCGCGACGATCACCCCGGCGTGCGTCCCACTCGTCACCCACGACTTGGCGCCGTCGAGCACCCAGTGGTCCCCCTCACGACGCGCCTGACAGCGGAGCGAGGCGGCATCGGAGCCGGAGTCTGGCTCAGAGAGCGCGAACGCGCCGAGCAGTTCCCCACGCGCCATCGGCGCCAGGAATCGCGCCTGCTGCGCCGCCGACCCGAAGTGGAGGAGCATCTGCGTCGGGAGCGAATTGTGCACCGACATCATGACCGCGGTGCTCGCATCGGCGACCGCGATCTCCTCCAGGGCGAGGAGATAACTCCGCGCGTCGAGCCCCAACCCATCGTGCGCAGGCGGAAGGAGCATCCCGAGGAAGCCAAGCGCGCCGAGCTGGGGGATCAGCGAGGGCTCGAAGTGCGCATCCCGGTCCCAGGCGGCGGCATTCGGCCGAAGATGTTCGTCAGCGAAGGCGCGCGCGGTCTCGATGATCGCGCGCTGCTCCTCGGTGAGCTCGAGCAGCGGGTCGGTCATGGGCGGGGCACCGGGGGGAGGGCGCGACGCATCGGCTCAGGCCTTCCGATAATCGTAGAACCCGCGCCCCGACTTCCGGCCGTACCAGCCGGCCGCCACGTAGCGCTTGAGGAGCGGACAAGGGCGATACTTGGGGTCGCCGAGCCCCTCGTGGAGGACCTCGAGGATCGCCACGCAGGTGTCGAGCCCGATGAAGTCGGCGAGGGTGAGCGGCCCCATCGGATGGTTCATCCCGAGTTTCATCACTTGATCGACCGCCTCGGGGGTCCCGACCCCCTCCATCACGGCGTAGCAGGCCTCGTTGATCATCGGCATCAGGATCCGGTTCGCGAGGAAGCCGGGGAAGTCATTGGCCTCGACGGGAATCTTCCCGAGCGCCCTGGAGAGCTCCACGGTGCGCGAATTGACCGCGTCAGTGGTCGCCTGCCCGCGGATCACCTCGACGAGCTGCATCACCGGGACGGGGTTCATGAAGTGCATCCCGATCACCTGCTCCGGGCGCGTCGTGACCGCCGCGATCTCGGTGATGGAGATCGAACTCGTATTCGTCGCGAGGATCGCGCCGGTGTCGGCGTGCCGATCGAGCTCCCGGAAGATCTGGAACTTGAGCTCCTTCCGCTCGGTCGCCGCCTCGACGATCACCGTCGCGCCCTGCACCGCCTCGAGCGAGGTCGCGGTGGCGATGCGCCCGAGCGTCGCGGCCTTCGCCGCCTCGTCGATCGTCCCCTTCTTCACCTGGCGATCGAGGTTCCCTCCGATCGTCGCGAGCGCCTTGGTGAGCGCGTCGGTCGAGACGTCGATCAACGTCACCGGGAACCCCTGCATCGCGCAGACATGCGCGATCCCATTCCCCATCTGCCCCGCGCCGACCACGGCGAACCGATCCACAGGCGTCGTCATCAGACCATCTCCACACTGAGGGCCACCGCATTCCCACCACCGAGGCAGAGCGTCGCGAGCCCGGTCGACTTCCCATGCTGCGTGAGCGCATGGACGAGTGTCACGAGGATCCGCGCCCCGCTCGCACCGATCGGATGCCCCAGGGCGATCGCACCGCCGTGCACATTCACCCGTGCCTCGTCCCACCCGAGCGCATCACCATCGGCGAGCGCCTGCGAGGCGAAGGCCTCATTGGCCTCGATCAGGTCGTAGTCCCCGATCGTGCGCCCCGTCTTCGCCATGAGGTTCCGCACGGCGACGATCGGCGCGAAGAAGAGATCCTGCGGATCCCCCCCGCCGGAGGCATAGCCGGTGATGCGCGCGAGGATCGGGAGCCCATGCGCCTTGGCGTACGCCTCCGAGGCCACGACGAGGGCGGCACCGCCGTCATTGAGCCCCGGCGCATTCCCTGCGGTCACGGTGAGCTCGGCGGCCGTCATCTCCTTTGGCGCATCCTTGGCGAAGGCGGGCCTGAGCGCCCCGAGCGCCTCGAGCGAGGTATCGGCGCGCGGTGATTCATCCGTGTTCACCACCGTCGGCCCCTTCTTCCCGGGGATCTCGACCGGGACGATCTCCGCTTCGAATCGCCCCGCCTTGATCGCCTCGACCGCCAACTGATGCGAGCGATAGGCGAAGGCGTCCTGCCGCGCCCGCGTGATCCCCGCCTTCTTCGCGGTGTACTCGGCGTGGCCACCCATATGCCGATCATAGAACGCGCACCAGAGCCCATCCGAGATGAGCCCATCGGCCATCGTCTGCGCGCCGAACTTCACCCCGGTGCGCATCCCCCGCACATAGTGCGGCGCGTTGGACATCGACTCTTGTCCCCCCGCGACCAGCAGCTGTTCATCCCCCGCGCGGATCGCCTGCGCCGCCATCATCACGGCCTGCAACCCGGAGCCGCAGACCTTGTTGATGGTGACCGCGGGAACGGTGCCGGGGATCCCGGCCTTCAGCATCGCCTGACGCGCCGGGGCCTGCCCTGCCCCACCCTGGAGCACATGGCCCATCACCACCTCGCCGATCGCCGCGGCATCGACGCCCGCGCGCTGGACGGCGGCCCGGATCGCGATCGCGCCTAGGTCGGAGGCCTGCAGCGTGCTCAGACCCCCGAGGAACCGACCGATCGGGGTGCGCGCTGCGCTCACGATGACTGGGGTACGCTCACTGGACATCAGAGGATCACCGGCTGGAAGGTCAAAGCGTCAGGGAGAGCGACGCGTCGAATTGAACCCGACGGAAGCGCCAATCGCAGGGAGCAAGGCGATGAGATTCGCGGTCGCCCAGCGCGCCGTGGTGCGCATCCCCGAGGGGGGATTGAGCTCTGGCCCGAGGAGGAGGCGGGCGAGGGCCATCGAGGCGGCGAAACCGACGCCGGCCCCGAGCGCGGTCGCATCGAAGTCCCCAGACTGGTCGCCGAGGCTCCCGATCCCGTAGACCACGCCGGCGGTGGCGAGCCCGCCGCCGATCGCGCCGGCGGCGAATCCGACCCGACGGATCGTCGGCTCGTGCTCGCTCCCCGCGCGCTGGACGACCTCCTCACCGACATAGCGCCCGACGATGAAACCGCCGATCCCGGCGTAGGCCCCCACAACCACCTGGCCCGCCACGCGCGCGGGCTCGAGCCCCGGCTTCGGCTGCCGCTGCGCCTCGACGGCCGTCGCCCTCGCGACGAGCCCAAGCACCACCATCGCGAGGCGCGCGCCGCGCATCACTCGGCTCCGGCGGCGGACGGGGTGAGCGCGCGGGTCCGGATCTCCTCGGTCACCCGCGCGATGAAGGCCTCGAGCGCGACGACCTCCTGCTTCTTCCCGGCACCACGGACGCGGACCGCCACCTGCCCCGCCTCCGCCTCACGCTTGCCCAAGACGAGCATGTACGGGGTCTTCTGGAGCTCGCCGTCGCGGATCCGGTAGTTGAGGGTGTCGCTGCGCGCATCGAGATGCGCGCGGACCCCCGCGCCCGTGAGGGCGGCGGTCACCTGCTCCGCGGAGGGAAGGAGCTCGTCGGAG
>JBMTXT010000055.1:0-12625 GCA_049453775.1 Gemmatimonadaceae bacterium
AGTGGGCCTGGGAGGAGTTGAACCTCCGACCTCACGCTTATCAGGCGTGCGCTCTAACCACCTGAGCTACAGGCCCGGTCAGAACCTCGAAATCAAACGGGTCCGGGCCCCCGGGTCAACGCGGGCCCGGCCGGGGGGCTACTCGTCGTACCGACCGGGGCCCCGGAGGTCGTCGTCCTCCTCCCCGAAGTCGTCATACTCGTCATCGAGGTCGATGAGGTCGTCGTCCTCGTCCTCATCCTCCTCGTCCTCCAGCTCCTCGTCGTCGTAGCCGTCGTCGAGCTCGTCTTCGTCGAGATCGTCGAGATTCCCATCGAGGTCCTCGCCGTCGACCACGGTGAGCCCCTCGAGATCCTCCCCCCCGATCCCGAGCTCCTCGTCATCGGCGAACCCCACCGCCCCGCCTGACAGTCCCTGCCCCCGCATCGCTGCCGCTCTCCCTGCTTGGGTGATTGGTTGGCGCCGGGTCAGGCTCCGGCGCGCTCCTTCTTGGCGTCCCGATTGATCCGCTTGCGATCGCTCGCGCTCAACATCCGCTTCCGCAGCCGGATGGCGTTGGGCGTGACCTCGATCAGCTCGTCGTCCTCGATATACTCCAGCGCACTCTCCAGCGTCAACACGCGGGGGGGCTCGAGCTGGATCGCATCATCGGCGCTCTTGGAGCGCATGTTGGTGAGCTTCTTCTCCTTGGTCGGGTTGACGTCCATATCCCCCGGCCGGGAGTTCTCCCCCACGATCATCCCCTCATAGACCTCGTCCCCTGGGGTGACGAAGAGGGTCGAACGCTCCTGCAGGTTCCCCAGCGCGAAGGCGATGATCGTCCCCGCCTCCATGGAGATGAGGACGCCGCGGAGCCGCCCCTGCAGCCCACCCGCCCACGGCCCGTACTCGAGGAACCGATGATGCATGATCCCGGTGCCACGGGTGTCGGTGAGGAACTCGGAGCGATACCCGAACAACCCACGCGCCGGGATCTTGTACACGAGGCGCACGAGCCCCTGCCCCGGGTTCTTCATCTCGATCATCGCCGCCTTGCGGGGGCCGAGCTTCTCGATGACGGTCCCCATGAACTCCTCAGGGACGTCGATCGCGAGTTCCTCGTACGGCTCCAGCCGCTCGCCATCGGGCCCCAAGTGGGTGATCACGCGGGGACGGCTCACCTGGAACTCGTATCCCTCACGCCGCATGGTCTCCATCAGGATCGAGAGGTGGAGCTCCCCGCGGCCGGAGACGGTCCAGGTATCGGTGCTCTCGGTGTCCTCCACGCGCAACGCGACGTTCCGCTCGAGCTCCTTCTCGAGCCGTTCCTTGAGCTGGCGGCTGGTGACGTACTTCCCATCCTTGCCCGCGAACGGCGAGTTGTTCACCAGGAAGTCGACGGAGATCGTCGGCTCCTCGACGGCGATCCCCTCGAGTCGCTCTGGGTGCTCTGGGTCGGTGATGGTGAGCCCGATCTCGACCCCCTCGAGCCCGGCGAGGGCGACGATCTCCCCGGCCGCGGCCTCCGGGACCTCGACGCGCTCGAGCCCTTCGAAGCCGAAGAGCTTGGTCACACGCCCCGGAGTCCCCTTGAGGGTGTGATCCACCGGGAGGAGGTGCACCGTGTCGCCGACCTTCACCGTGCCACGCTCGATGCGCCCGATCGCCAGGCGCCCGAGGTAGTTGGAGTAGTCGATCGTCGAGACAAGCATCTGGAACGCCCCCGCCGCATCACTCGGCGGCGCCGGCACATGCCTCACGATGGTCTCGAAGAGCGGGGTGAGGTCCACCGCCGGGGTGTCGAGATCCATCGTCGAGATCCCATCGCGACCCGAGGCGTAGACCACCGGGGCGTCGAGCTGCGATTCGTTGGCTTCGAGCTCGATCAGGAGGTCGAGGACCTCCTCGTGCACGCGCATCGGGTCGGCGCCCGGCCGATCGATCTTGTTGATGCAGATGATGACGGTCCGGCCCAGCGCGAGCGCCTTGCGCAGCACGAAGCGCGTCTGCGGCATCGGCCCATCGAAGGCGTCGACGACGAGGAGCACCCCATCCACCATCCGGAGGATCCGCTCCACCTCGCCGCCGAAGTCGGCGTGCCCTGGGGTGTCGACGATATTGAGCTTGGTGTCGCCCCAATGGATCGAGGTGTTCTTGGCGAGGATGGTGATCCCGCGCTCGCGTTCGAGCGGGTTGGAGTCCATCACGCGCTCGGCGACGACCTGATTCTCGCGGAAGGCGCCGGCTTGCCGGAGCATCTGATCGACCAACGTGGTCTTCCCGTGGTCGACGTGCGCGATGATGGCGATGTTACGGATTGACATAGCCTTATAAGCTAATCGGCCGACCCCGGCGCCGGCGAGGCGGGGGGCTGCGATGGCGACCGCTCCGGGCCCCTCCCTACCTTTCCCCGATGGTCACCAAGATCGTCGCCATCGTCGCCCTGCTCCTCCTGAACGCCTTCTTCGTCGCGGTGGAGTTCGCCCTCGTCCGCGCCCGCCGCTCCCGCTTGGAGGCGATGGTCCGGTCCGGGGACCTGATGGCCCGGTTCGCGGTCACGGCGACCTCCCGGGCCAACCTCACCCCCGTGCTCTCCGCAGGCCAGCTCGGGATCACCCTCGCCTCGCTCGGACTCGGCTGGGTCGCGGAGTCCACCTTGGGGGAGGCCCTCGAACACTGGTTCGTCGCCCTCCCCCTCCCCCTCGAGGTCGGGGTCCGCGTCGGGATCGCGGCCGCCATCGCGATCACCGTCGTCACCTACCTCCACGTGGTCCTCGGTGAGCTCGCGCCCCGCGCGCTCTCGCTGAACCATCCGGAGGCCTTCGCCAAGTGGCTGGCGCCACCGATCCTCGCCTTCACCTGGGTCATGGGCCCCTTCATCTGGGTCCTGAACGGCTCCTCGAACCTCCTCCTCCGGGCCCTCGGCCAGCCGGTCACCTCGGAGGAGGAGACCCCGCACTCCGCCGATGAGCTCCGCCTCCTCGTGGAGCAGGCCGAGGAGAGTGGACACCTCGAGCAGTCGGAGGCACGGATCCTCGGCGGGGTCTTCGAGTTCTCCGAGAAGAACGCGCGCGAGGTGATGACCCCACGCACCGCGATGGTCGCCATCCCGAGCGATGCCTCCCTCGACGAGGCGATCCAGGTGGTGAACGAGGCGGGCTTCTCGCGCTACCCCGTGTACCGCGAGACGATGGATGACATCGTCGGGATGGTGCATGCGAAGGACCTCCTGCGCGCCCTCCACCGGGACCCCGAGGGATTCCAGCTCGCCGCCGCGCTCCGCCCCGTGCATGTGGTCCCGGGGTCGCGGGAGGTGGAGGATGTGCTCGCCGACTTCAAGCGCCGCAAGGAGCACCTCGCCATCGTGCTCGACGAGTATGGCGGCACGGCAGGGATGGTGACGATGGAGGACCTCCTCGAGGAGATCGTCGGCGAGATCCTCGACGAATACGACGAGGCGCCGGCCGTCGAGCCGGCGCCGAGTGGCGCGCGGGTGATCGCCGGTGACACGAACATCGGGGAGCTCAACGCCGAACTCGACCTCACGATCCCCGAGGAGGATTTCACCACCGTCGGGGGCTACGTCTTCGGGCTCTTGGGGCGGCTCCCCGTGGTCGGGGACCGGGCGAGCGGAGGCGGGGCGCAGTTCACCGTCCACGAGATGGACGGACGCCGGATCACGAAACTGGCGGTGGAACTCGGCGGCTCGTGAGGGTGCGGGCGAGGCGGATCGCCTCGATCATCGAGTCGGCGCGAGCGCGACCGGTCCCCGCGATGTCGAGCGCGGTCCCATGATCGGGTGAGGTCCGCGGGAAGGGGAGCCCCAAGGTGATGTTCACCCCTTCCCCGAAGCTCGCCACCTTGATCGCCGTCATCCCCACATCGTGGTAGGGGGCGATCACCGCATCGAACTCCCCCTGGATCGCGCGCACGAAGACGGTGTCGGCGGGGATCGGACCGGCGACCCCCAGCGCGCGCGCGACGGGCGCGAGGAGGGTATCATCCTCACTCCCGAAGCGCCCGTGGTCCCCGGCGTGTGGATTGAGCGCCGCGAGCGCGAGGCGCGGCCGCGCGATCCCGAACCACTCCTGTAACCCGCGCCGCGTGATCGTGATCGTGCGCTCGAGCCGTTCGCGGGTGAGCGCGGCGGGGACATCGCGCAGGGCGAGGTGCGTGGTCGCCAAGACCACGCGGAGCTTCGGCGAGGCGAGCATCATCACCGTCGGGGTGCCGGTAAGCTGTTCGAGGAACTCGGTGTGACCGGGGGCCTCATACCCACCGCGATGGAACGCCGCCTTGTCGATCGGCGCGGTCACGATCCCCTGGACCTCCCCGGCGCGCGCCATCGCCACCGCCCGCTCGATCGCCAGGCCGGCCAACCGCCCCGCTCGCGCATCGCGGGCGCGCCCCGCCTCGGTGTCGGGGCTCGGGCCGACCCCGCCGGTCCAATCCCCCACCGCCTCGTCGACCGGCACCCCCGTCCCACGGGGACCGACCACCACGACGCGCAGAGCGCCCGCGATCCCGGAGGTCGCGAGCGCTGTGCGGACGATCTCGGGACCGATCCCACGCGGGTCACCCAGCGTGATGGCGATCGCCGGCGTGGTCACAATCGGAGGGAGACGTACATCTCGCGGCGGAGGTTGTCGAGCGTGCGGCGGATCGACTTCTCCTCGCGGAGCTGCTTGCGGATCCGCTCCTGATGCTCGGCGAGGGTGTACTCGCCCGGGGGCTTGATGGCGAGCACCTGCGCGACCGCCCACTTGTTGTAGCCGGACATCGGGTCGGGGATCGCAAAGATCTCGGTGAGCCCGCGCTCCGCGACCCCCTTGAGCGCCACACGATACTCCGCCGGGAGGGAATCGCGCGGCCAGCCATCGGGGATCGCGCGCTCCTCGTCGGTGTCGTGGAAGCGCGCGATCAGCGTGTCGAACGAGGTCCCCGCCGCCCAGAGCGTCCGCATCGAGTCGGCCCGCTCCCGCGCGATACGCACGTCGGCGGTGTCGATCGCCGGCTTGATCAGGATGTGGCGCGCTCGCACCTCAGCGGCCCGCACGCGATCGACGCGGATGATGTGGAAGCCATACGTCGTCTTCACCAGCGGGCTGATGCGATTGGGTTGGAGCGCGAACATCATCCGCTCGAACTCCGGCACCATCACCCCGCGCCGCTGCCAGTCGAGGTCCCCCCCCTTCGCCGCCGACCCGGGGTCTTCCGAGAACCGGCGCGCGAGCGAGTCGAAGTCGGCGCCGGCCTCCAGCGCGAGGCGCAACGAGTCGGTGAACTTCCGCGCCCGCTCGATACTCGCCGCACTCGGCGTCGGCTCCACGACCACCTGCCGGAAGGCGACCATCTCGGGTCGCGGGGGGAGCTCCCGCTTGAGCCGCTGGAAGGCCTCCTCGACCTCGCGCTCCGTGATGTTCGCCGGCGCGAGACGGCCCTTGGCCCGCAGGGAGTCGATCGCGCGGCGCTGCTGCTCGTCACGGATCGCGGATTCGATCGCCTTCTTGCGGTACTCCTCTGGCGTCCCGAACCCCTCCTGTTGGAGCGCCTGACGGAACTGCTGCTCGCTCTGGAACTGCTTGCGCGCACCCTCGACCTGCTGATCGACGGCGGCGGAGACATCGACCTCGGTCACCTCGATCTTGTACTCCTTGGCGACCGCGATCAGCACTTCCTTGTCGATGATGCTGTTGAGGAACTCGCGCGCGAGCGTCACCTGCGCCGCGCTGTCCTGCGGCACCTGCAGCCCTCGGCTGCGGGCGAAGTTGATCGCCTCGAGCACCTCGCTGAGGAGGATCGGGTGCTTCCCGACCACCCCGACCACACGATCGACCTCGACGTCCCGCCCCCCACGCTGCTGCGCCTCGCCCGCCGTCACCGTGGTGACGGCGGCGAGGGTCACGGCGAGGAGCCGCCGCACGCCCTGACGCAGGGAGGTGATCACTTACGGCTGCTGGATGGGCGCGGCCGGGGCGGCCGCCTCGGTCGGCGGGCCTAGCGGCACCGCGGCGGGCGGCAGGTTCGCCGCCCGCGCCGAGTCCGCCACCGCGCGACGCTTGGTCGCCTCGGCGAGGACGCGATCGAGCCCCGCGGGGGTCACGCGGTGATCGAAGCGCGCGCGCAACACGCTCGCGAGCTGCTCCGGCACCTCGATGTATTGCACCTCGTTTCGAATGACCTGCGCGAGGAAGGCGTCCACCCGCGCGGCGGCGAGCGTGACGCGCGCCTTGGCATCCGTCGCGCTGTCGGCGAGCTGCGCCGGCGTCACGCGGAGCGACTCCATGATCCCCTTCACCCCGCTGAAGAAGGCGTCGCGGACCTGGTTCACCTCGGCGGTGTCGAGCGTGATCTTGAGCGAGTCCGCCACGCGGAGCACGAGCTCGTTCCGCATGAGGTTCTCGACGAAGGTCGGGATCACCGAATCCGGCGCCTGCGCGACCTGCGCCCGCACCCGCGACTGCGGCGGGAAGGCCGCCATCCACTGCGCCACCCGCGCCGCGGTCATCGTCACCGGCTTCGACGTCGCGATCACCGTCTTATCGGTGCGGAAGCCATCGGGATCCTCGGCGATCGCCTTCACGAGCTTGGCCGCGCTCGGCTTGACCTTCACCTGCGCGGTGCTGTCCATCGTCGCGAAGTAGGTGCTCTCCGCCGCCTGCGCCGCGATCGACGCATAGGCCGGCCCGAACTGGTCCTTGATCTCCGCGAAGGTGTGGCGACGGATGATGTGGTAGCCGAACTGCGTCTCGACCACGCCCGAGATCTCCCCCGGCTTCACCGAGCGGATCCCGGCAGCGAACTCGGGGACCATCTGCCCCGCGGGGAAGACGCCGTAGCTGCCACCGCGCTCCTTGGAGCCGGGATCGTCGGTCCGACGCTTGGCCGCCGCCCCGAAGGCATCGGCCGAGGCCCCCTTGAGCGAGGCGGCGAGCCGCTCGGCCTCCGCCTTGACCTCGGCGTTCTTCTCCGGCGCGACCCCCTCCGGCTGCTTGGCGAGCAGGATATGCTGGGCCCCGAGGAGGACGCCGTCGTTGTACTTGGCCTCGAAGGTGGTCGAATCGACCACGCCCCAGTCCTTCCCGATGACCTCCTGCACCTCGCGGAACTTGAGCTGCGCGAGGGCGGCCCACATCCCGGCGTCGGCGTCCTCGATGGTGCCGAGGGTGTCGCCCTCCGCCGCGGCGAGCGCGACGAGCTGGTAGTTCACCCAGAGCTGGGCGATCGAGCGGATCGCATCGGGTCGGAGCGGCACCTCGGAGTCCCCGAGGAGCTCGGTGAGGCGCTGCACGGTGAGCTCCTGCGAGCCCACGCGGGCGACGACGTCCGTGTGCGCCGTGAGGGCGCGCTTGAGCGCGTCGCAGCCGGAGAGGCCGAGGACGAGGAGCGCCGAGGCGCCGAAGATACGAAGACGAGTCATGTCGGGGAGAGAGGTGGGGGGACGGATTCAGGTCAGCTCAGGGGTGATGGTGCGCAGCGCCCGGATCAGGCCATCCAACAGCGTCGCGCCCCCCAGCCGCGTGAGCTTGAGCGAGAGGGGTTGCACCCGTCGAACGTCGACCTGGAACTGCACGTCTCGGAAGGCCGCCGCGAGGGGCTTGAGACGTGGGACCGCGTCCGCACGGAAGGTAATACGGGCCTCGGAGCCATGCACCAGAATCCCTTCGACCCCGAGGGGGGCCCCCAGGAGCCGGAGCCGGGCCGCCGCGAGATAGGCCTCGGCGGGCGCCGGGATCGGGCCGAAGCGGTCGCGGATCTCCTCGCGGATGAGGTCGACCTGCGCGATCGCGGTGGCAGCCCCCAACCGACGGTAGAGGTCGAGCTTCACCTCCGGGGCCGCGACATACTCGTCGGGGAGATAGCTCGGGAGATCGAGGGTGATGTCCGCCGGGGGTGGGGGGGGCGCGGCGTCCCCCCGCTGGATCCGGGTGACCGTCTCCTCGAGCATCCGGAGGTAGAGGTCGAACCCGACGGCGTGCACGAACCCCGACTGCTCGGGACCGAGGAGGTTGCCGGCGCCGCGAAGCTCCATGTCGCGGAGCGCGATCCGGTACCCCGCCCCGAGCTCGGTGTGGTGCTCGAGGACGCGCAGGCGACGCTCGGCGTCCTCGTCACAGTGCTCGGGGACGATCAGGAAACAGTAGGCGCGCCGATGCGATCGGCCCACGCGGCCGCGGAGTTGATAGAGCTGCGCCAGCCCGAAGCGATCGGCTCGGTCCACGAACATCGTGTTGGCGTTCGGGACGTCGATCCCGCTCTCGACGATCAGGGTGGAGACGAGCACATCGAGCTCCCCCTCGACGAACCGGCGCATCACCTGTTCGAGCTCGCGCTCCGGCATCTGGCCGTGGCCGACGCCGACGCGGGCGCGGGGCACCAGCCGTTGGATATGGTCCGCGACCGCGAGGATCGTCTCCACCCGATTGTGCACGAAGAAGACCTGCCCGCCCCGGTCGAGCTCCCGCTCGATCCCCTCGACGATGAGGGCGTCATCCCAGGGTTCGAGCGAGGTCAGCACCGGGGAGCGATCGCGTGGCGGGGTCTGCATCAGCGTGAGATCCCGGAGCCCCGCGAGCGATTGATGCAGCGTCCGCGGGATCGGGGTCGCGGTGAGGGTGAGGACATCGGTCTCGAGCCGCAGCTGCTTGAGTCGCTCCTTGTGCTTCACCCCGAATCGGTGCTCCTCGTCGATGATCACGAGCCCGAGCGACTGGAAGACCACGTCGGGACTGAGGAGGCGATGCGTCCCGATCACCACATCCACCGTCCCGGCGGCGAGCTCCGCCAGCACCCCCTTCTGCTCCTTCGCCGTCTGGAAGCGGCTCATCACCGCGACGCGCACAGGGAAGTCGGCGAACCGATCGCCCAAGGTGCGCGCATGCTGTTCGGCGAGCACCGTGGTCGGGACGAGGACCACGACCTGCCGCCCGCTCTGCACCGCCTTGAAGGCGGCGCGCACCGCGATCTCGGTCTTGCCATACCCCACATCGCCGACGAGGAGGCGATCCATCGGACGCGCCCCTTCCATGTCCTGCTTCACGGCGGCGGTCGCGGTCCGCTGGTCGGGGGTATCCTCGAAGAGGAAGGAGCTCTCGAGCTGCTTCTGCCAGGCGCCGTCGGGGTGGTGGGGCGGTCGGCTCGCGACGCGGCGCCGCGCGTAGAGGTCGAGCAACTCCGACGTCATCTCTTGGATCGCGGAGCGCGTCTTGTCGCGTTGCGCGGCCCAGCGCTTCCCGCCGAGTTTGTGCAGTCGCGGCGGGGGCGCCTCATCGGAGAGATCCCCGGCGGCGCGGTACTTCTCCACCTGATCGAGTCGGTAGAGGGGGACGTTGAGGCGATCCCCCCCCTCGTACGCCACGACGGCGACCTCGATGGTCGACGCGCCGTGCATCACGGTGGTCATCCCTTGGTAGATCCCGATCCCGTGCTCGAGATGCACGACATAGTCGCCCGGTTTGAGCGCGGTGACCTGCTCGAGTGCGACGCCGGTGACGTACTTGCGGCTGCGCCGCAGTCGCCGTTCGCGGCGGAAGACCTCATGGTCGGTGAGGACGCGCAGCCCCTCGGGGGCCCCGCGCGGCGGGATCAGGAAGCCGCCGGCGAGCGTCCCGATCACCAGCGAGGCGGCACCGCGTCCCCCCGCCAGCCCGTCGAGCAGCTCCTCGAGGCGATCCGCCTGGCCCGGGTTGTCGCAGAGGATGACGGTGTTCGTCCCATCGCGGACGAGGGCGCCGAGTCGGGCGAGATCGCGTTCGATCTTCTCCGGGGGACGGATCGGGAAGGTGATGGTGCGCCCGTCCGCCTGCTCGGCCGGTCGCAGCTCGAGGGTCGGGAAGGTGCGGAGACGGCGCGCGACGAGGTCGGGGGCCTCGAGGAGGGCGTCACGCGCGGCGACCTCCTCCCCGCGTCGACGCGCCAGCTCGAGATGATGGGCCGCCTCGTCCCAGGTCCGTTTCCATTCCGGAGGGAGGGTCACCCCTTCCGGGATGATCAGGAGCGCCCCCGCCGGCCAGAGGTCGGGGAGACTCACTCGCGAGACGGCGCCCGCCTCCTCCCCGTCGTCCCCCTGCACCTCCACCGGGAGGACGGTCACCTCGTCGAGGGTCGCGGTCATCCGCTGCGTCGCGATATCGAAGGCGCGGACCGCCTCCAGCTGGTCGCCCCAGAACTCGAGACGCACCGGGGCCCGCATCCCGAAGCCATAGAAGTCGACGAGCCCACCGCGCACGCAATACTCGGCGACGTCCGCCACGCCCGGGACGCGCGTGAAGCCGACGCGATCCAGGTGGGCCGTCAGCTCTTCGAGCCGCCAGCTCTCGCCGCGCCGGAGCACGAGCCGCGCCTCGGCGAGGGCCCGTGGGAGGCGTGTGCGCTCCTGCACGGCGCGCGCCGTGGTGAGGAGCACGCGGATCCCGCCGCGCGCGAGCGCCTCCAACGTCTCCACCCGCTCCCCCGCGATCTCCGCATGGGGTTCGATCTCGCCGAATCCCTCCCGCGGCGGGTAGAGCGCCACCTGCTCGCTCGCGAGCACCGACTGCAGGTCCCCGAGCCACCGTTCGGCCTCGGGGAGCTGATCGGCGATGATGATGAAGAGACGGTTCGGCTCCGCAGCGGCGAGCGCGGCGACGAGCACCGCGTCGGCAGAGCCGGCGAGCCCCGTGACCGAGAGCGTGCCGTTCACCGTCGGGAGCGACTGCGTGAGACTGCGGAAGGCGGGGAGCGCGGCGAGGCGCTCGATGAGGAGCGGGAGGGCCATCAGTCGGGAGCGGAGGACGGGCGAGCGGGGCGCCCACGACGCGCGACGAGCGCCTCGGCGAGCAGGAGCAGGAGGGCGAGGAGGAGGAGCGGACGATCGAGCGGGCGTGGGCCGACGGTCGCGAAGGTGGCCGCGCCGATGGCGAGGGGGTCGGGATCCAACCGCGTCGCCCCGAGGGTGCGCGCGAGCGCCGCGGCATCGTGACGGGCGGGATCCGATTCCGACGGTTCGGGATTCACGACGAGCGCGCCGACCCGCGCGTCGCCCCGCCGCCAGAAGGCGACCCCCGCCCGCCAGGGAGCGTCGAGGGGGCCACCGGCCGTCACCGGCCGAAGGGTGCCGTCGCTCATCTCGAGGGCATCGACCTCGCGCGGGACGATGAGACGGGCCCCCGGCGTCGCCGCGATGACCCCGACCTCCCCAGGGTCGAGTCGTTGGGTCAGGAGCTCTCCCAGCCACGGGACGAAGCGCGCGGCGAGGGGGAGATCGGTCGCGCTCGGCTCGAGCGGCGAGGCGATCAGGAGATAGCGATCCCCGCGCAGGGCCCAGGGCGCCGCACCGATGCGCCCCAGCGTATCGACGCGCGCGCCTGTGGCCTCCGGCACCGCCGCCAGGGGATACCAGCGCCGCACCATCGTCACGGGGCCCGCCGTCGTCGCCTCAGCGGTCGAGGGATCGCCGAGCGTGATGCGCGTCTCCCCGTCGCGCGGGGCCCCGAAGCGCCAGGGGATCCCGGCGCGCTCGAGCGCGCGATTGACCTCCGGGAGTCGGAGCGGGTCCGCGGGGGCGAGGACCACGGCGGTCACCCCGGGGCGCGCGGTCGCCCCGATCAGCGTCCCCGGTCCGCGTCGCAGGCGCCCCGCCGCGAGCAACGCCTCCACGGCGCGGGTCACGAACGGTCCGCTCGACGGATCGACCTCGACCGCCGGGGGATCACCGGCCCGCACGGCGAGATACCGGCGATCGTCCCCGCGCAACTCGTCCGCGGTGAGCTCCACCGTCGCGGCGCCCCACCCGCGGAGCGCCGGCCGACCGCGGGCGAGCGCTGTGCCATCGGGACCGACCGTCCCGCGCGCGAAGGGGCGCCCCGCCACCTCCACCCGCCACGCGACCGAATCGGCGCCGGCGATGCGGAGACGCACCGCGCCCCCCTCCCCCCAGATCGGGGGCACCGGGACCGCCTCGCGCACCGCATGGTTCGGACGCCAGGGGAGGGGCGGGACCGCGACGCGCCACGTGATCCCCTCGCGCGCGACCAAGGCGAGCGTCGCCGGATCCCACGACGTCCGCTGGCCATCGGTCAGCACCACCACCTGCCGCACCGGGAGGGCGCTCTCGCGCACCACCGCCGCCGCCCGTGCGAGGGCCCGCGCCCCCTCCCCTGCTCCGTCGAGCGCGGCGACCTCGCCGAGTGCGACCTGGAGGCGGGACCGCTCCCCCCCCACCAACACCCCATCCATCGTGACGAGCCAGAGCTCATCCTCTGGGCCCGCCTCAGTGAGGATCGCCGCCGCCATCGCCCGGAGCCGGTCGAGCATCGGTCCCTCCGCCGTCACCGCCTGCGAGGAGAGGGAGTTGTCGAGCACCACGGCGAGCGCCACCGGGGGATGCCCCGCGGCGGGGACCGCGGCGAAGGGGCGTGCCGCGGCGAGGGCGAGCGCGAGCACGATCCCGAGCCGCAAGAGGAGCAGGAGCACATTCTGCACCCGCACCTCGCGCGCATGGTCCTGCGCCATCCGTTGCAGGTAGCGCACGGCCGGGAAATCGACGCGCGCGGCGGTCCGGCGCTGCCAGAGATGCAGCGCGAGGGGGCCCGCCGCGCCGGCCCCCAACCAGAGGGCCCAGGGGGCGAGGAAGGTCATGGCTGGCGCTGCCGTGGCGCGCCGGCGC
>JBMTXT010000056.1:0-12126 GCA_049453775.1 Gemmatimonadaceae bacterium
GCATCTCGCATCCGAGCGAGATGGTCCAGATCGGGATGGAGCTCGAGGTCAAGGTGCTCGACATCGATTGGGAGCGCGAGCGCATCTCGCTCGGCCTCAAGCAGCTCCAGGCCTATCCGTGGAAGGACGTCGCGGAGAAGTACCCGGTCGGCACGCGCGTCTCGGGGAAGGTGGTCTCGATCACCAACTACGGCGCCTTCATCGAGCTCGAGCCGGGCATCGAGGGCCTCGTGCACATCTCCGAGATGAGCTGGACCCGCAATGTCCGGCACCCCTCGAAGCTCGTCAGCATCGGCGAGACGATCGAGGCGGTGGTGCTCAAGGTCGACACCACCGAGGAGAAGATCTCGCTCGGCATGAAGCAGACCGAGCAGGATCCGTGGATGGTGCTGCCGCATAAGTACCCGGTCGGCACGCGCCTCAGCGGCAAGGTCCGCAACCTCACCTCGTTCGGCGCCTTCGTCGAGATCGAGGCGGGGATCGACGGGCTCATCCACATCTCCGACATGTCGTGGACCAAGCGCGTCCAGCACCCGTCGGAGGTCGTCAAGAAGGGCGACACCGTCGACGTGGTGATCCTCAACATCGACGCGGAGAACAAGCGGATCTCGCTCGGCCTCAAGCAGGCCTCTGAGGATCCCTGGCTCCGGATCGGGGAGTCGTACCCCGTGGGGACCGAGCTCCCCGGCGTCGTGGCGCGCCTGATGGAGAAGGGCGTCGTCGTCGACATCGGCAACGACATCGAAGGGTTCATCCCGCTCTCGCACTTCGAGGGACAGGTGGAGAGCCCGGCGGACGTCGCGTGGGAGAAGATGGCGATCACCGTGCGCATCCTCGAGGTGGATCCGATCCACCGCCGGATCGTGCTCGGCGTGGTCGACATCCCGGCGGGCCAGGAGCGGCCGGCGGAGCCCTCGAAGGTCCACAGCGAGGATGAGGTCCCGGAGATCCCGGCCGATCTCGACTCGGTGATGGAGGACTGACCGCTCGCGCGGTCATCACCTCCCCAGGGAGACACGAGGCCCCGGTCGCGCAGGCGATCGGGGCCTCGTTGCATCCCCCCAGCCCGTCCGTCTCGGGGGGGCGCCCGGGCCTGTGAGTCGACGCGCGGCGTGATACGTTTCCGCCATGTCTGCCATGCATGAGAAACTCGCCCTGCTGGAGCGCCGTCGCGCCGAGTCCGAGCGCGGGGGCGGCCCCGAGCGCCTGAAGGCCCAGCACGAGAAGGGGAAGCTCTCCGCGCGCGAACGGATCGACCTCCTCCTCGATGAGGGGAGCTTCGTCGAGACCGATCGCTTCGTCACCCACCGCTCGACCGACTTCGGCCTCGAACAGCAGCGCCCCTACGGCGACGGCGTCGTCACCGGGCACGGCCGGATCGACGGGCGGGTGGTGTATGTCTTCTCGCAGGACTTCACCGTCTTCGGGGGCTCGCTCTCCGAGGCGCACGCGGGGAAGATCTGCAAGATCATGGACCTCGCGATGCAGAATGGGGCACCGGTCATCGGCCTCAACGATTCCGGTGGCGCCCGCATCCAGGAGGGAGTCGTCTCCCTCGGCGGCTACGCCGACATCTTCCTCCGCAACACCCTCGCCTCCGGGGTGATCCCGCAGATCTCCGCGATCCTCGGTCCCTGCGCGGGCGGGGCGGTGTACTCCCCCGCGATCACCGACTTCATCTTCATGACCCGCGGGACCTCGTACATGTTCGTCACGGGGCCCAACGTGGTGAAGACGGTGACGCACGAGGAGGTCTCGATGGAGACCCTCGGTGGGGCCGACACCCACGGCGCGACCTCGGGGATCTCGCACTTCACCGCGAGCTCCGAGGTGGAGTGCCTGCAGGGGATCCGCGATCTCCTGCGCTACCTACCAAGCAACAACGTGGATGCGGTCCCGCGCGGCGCGGGGCGCGACCCACGCGACCGCCGCGATGAGGCGCTCCTCGATCTCATCCCGCCGCAGGCGACGCAGCCGTACGATATGCACGAGGTGCTTCGTCGGGTGATCGACGATGGCGAGTTCCTCGAGGTCCAGCCCGACTTCGCCGGAAATATCCTCTGCGGATTCGCGCACCTGGGTGGGCACAGCGTGGGGATCGTCGCGAACCAGCCCGCGGTCCTCGCCGGCGTGCTCGACATCGATGCGAGTGTGAAGGCGGCGCGCTTCATCCGCTTCTGCGACGCGTTCAACATCCCGCTGGTGACCTTCGTCGATGTCCCAGGGTTCCTCCCCGGTGTCGCGCAGGAGCATGGTGGGATCATTCGCCACGGCGCGAAGCTCCTCTACGCCTACTGCGAGGCGACGGTGCCGAAGCTCACGGTGATCACGCGCAAGGCGTACGGTGGCGCGTACGACGTGATGAGCTCCAAGCATATCCGTGGCGACCTGAACCTCGCCTGGCCCTCGGCGGAGATCGCGGTGATGGGGCCCAAGGGGGCGGTGGAGATCCTCTTCAAGAAAGAGATCGCGGAGTCGGCGAACCCGGCGGCGGCGCTCGATGCCAAGGTCACCGAGTACGCGGAGAAGTTCGCGAATCCCTACGTGGCGGCGAGCCGCGGCTATGTGGACGACGTGATCGATCCGCGGGAGACCCGCCCGCGCCTGATCGAGGCGCTCGACGCGCTCCGGGGGAAGCGCCAGCGGAACCCGGCCAAGAAGCATGGGTGCATCCCGCTGTGAGCGCCGCGAGGAAATCGGCGCCGGCCGCATCGCCCGCCGCACGCCCGATCCGCCGCGTCTTGATCGCGAACCGCGGCGAGATCGCGGTGCGGATCGCCCGCGCCTGCCGCGAGTTGGGGATCGAATCGATCGCGGTCTATTCCGATGCCGATGTGGGGGCGCCCCACGTGCGTGCTGCCGACCAGGCGGTGCACATCGGCCCCGCGCCCGCGGCGCAGAGCTATCTCCGCGGGGACCATCTGATCGAGGTCGCCAAGGCGCACGGGGCTGATGCGATCCATCCCGGGTACGGCTTCCTCTCCGAGCGGGAGTGGTTCGCCCGTGCGGTGCGCGAGGCGGGGCTGATCTGGATCGGGCCGCCAGCGGAGGCGATTGCGGCGATGGGCTCCAAGACCGCGGCACGCACGCTGGCCATCGCCGCGGGCACGCCGGTCGTGCCCGGCACCACGGAGGCGCTGCGGGATGCCACGCAGGCGGCGGAGCTCGCCGCGCAGTTCGGCTATCCGGTGCTCCTCAAGGCCGCGGCCGGTGGGGGCGGGAAGGGGATGCGCGTGGTGCGCGCGCCAGGGGAAATCGCGAGCGCTCTCGAGTCGGCGAAGCGTGAGGCCCAGAACGCCTTCGGGGATGACGCGGTCTACATCGAGAAGTACATCGAGGGGCCGCGCCACGTGGAGATCCAGATCCTCGCCGATGCGCACGGCACCTGCGTGGCCGTCGGCGAGCGGGAGTGTTCGATCCAGCGCCGCCATCAGAAGATGATCGAGGAGGCGCCGAGCGTCGCGGTCTCGCCCGAGCTGCGGAAGCGGATGGGGGATGCCGCCGTCGCGGCGGCGAAGGCCGCAGGGTACGTGAATGCCGGGACCTGCGAGTTCCTCCTCGATGCGCACGGGGATTTCTACTTCCTCGAGATGAACACGCGCATCCAGGTGGAGCATCCCGTGACCGAACTCGTGACGGGGCTCGACCTCGTACAGTGGCAGCTGCGTATCGCCTCGGGCGAGCCGCTCCCTTTTACGCAGACGCCCGAGCCGCGGGGATGGGCGATCGAGTGCCGCATCACGAGCGAGGATCCCGCGCATGGGTTCCTCCCCTCCACGGGGCGCATCACCGCGCTCCATCTGCCGAGTGGGCCTGGGATCCGCTGGGATGGGGGGATCGAGGTCGGGACGACCGTCGGGCTTTCGTATGATCCGATGCTCGCCAAGCTGATCGTGCATGCGCCGACCCGCGAGGCGGCGATCGCGCGGATGCGGCGCGCGCTGCAAGAGCTCGTGATCGAGGGGGTGGAGACCTCGTGCGAGTTCCATCTGCGGATGATGGACGATCCGGAGTACCAGCGGAGCGCGGTCGACATCCAGTGGCTTGAGGCGAAGCTCCCCGAGCTGCTGGGGGCCGCTCCGCCGGAAGAGACGATCCGCGCCGCGGCGGTGGGGGCGGTGTTGCTCGCCGAGCGGGATCGCGAGGGGCGGGTGCGGCAGGTCGCGAATGGTGGGGCGCGCACGAGCATGGGTGCCGCGGGCTCGGATGCTCCGAATGAGTTGCGGGGCTGGTCGCGTCTCGCGCGCGAAGAGTCGTTGCGCCGACGCTGATCGCACCTTCCTCATCCGTTTCGCGTGCCCACCGCTCGAACCGTCTCGTTGGAGATCGCGAGCCTCGCCGCTGGTGGCGATGGCGTCGCGCGCGCCGAGGGGCTCGTGGTCTTCACCCCGCGCACCGTCCCCGGTGACCATGTCACGGTCGACCTGCGTGTCGAAGGGCGGGTCGGACGGGGGCGGTTGCTTCAGGTGGATCAGCCATCGGCCGACCGCGTCGCCCCTGCCTGTCCCCACTACGAGGCCCCGGACCGCTGTGGCGGATGTCAGTGGCAGCAGGTCGCTATCGAGGCGCAGCGCGCCGCGAAGCGACAGATGGTGCAGGACGCCTTCCGCCGGATCGCGAAACGCGAGGTGCCGCTCCCCGATCTCATCGCCGGCGCGCCCTGGCGCTATCGGCGGACGCTGACCCTCGCGATCCGTCGCGTGGGGCCCGAGGTCTGGGCCGGTCTTCGCGCCTTCGATGATCCCGAGGCGGTCTTCGCACTGGAGGACTGCCTCATCACCGATCCCCGCGTCGTCGCGACGTGGCAATCGATCGTCGCGGCCGCCGATCACCTACCGCCCGGACCTCGCCTGCGCGGGACGGTGCGCTGGGTCGATGAGCGCCCCCTCCTCGTCCTCACCGGGGGCACCGCGTGGCCTGCGCTCTCGGCCTTCCTCGAGGCGGTGCCGTCGCTCGCCGCCATCTGGTGGGAAGCCGACGGGAAGCGGCGACGCCTCGTCGCCGATCGGCGTCCCACAGGGATCCCCGGCGCCTCCTTCGTGCAGGTGAACGCCGAGGTCGCCGAGCGGATGCAGGCGCATGTGGTGGAGCGGGTGATGGCGCATCGTCCGGCGACGGTGGTCGATGCGTACAGCGGGGCGGGGGACACCGCGGTCCTCCTCGCGGCGCATGGGGTCCGCGTCACCGCGATCGAGCTGGATGACGAGGCGACGGCCTATGCGGCCACGCGCCTCGCCGCGCCCTCACGGGCGATCGCCGCGCGGGTGGAGGAGGCGCTGCCGCACCATCTCCCCGCCGACGTGGTGATCCTGAACCCGCCGCGCGCCGGGGTCGATGCGCGGGTCACCGCGGCGTTGGCGCGCACGGCGGTCTCTGGCGAGACCCACGCGTCTCGATCGCCGGCGGCCGCCCCGCGGGCGATCGTCTATGTGAGTTGCGACCCCGCCACCCTGGCGCGTGATGTCGCGCGGCTCCCGGGGTGGCGCGTGGCGTCGCTCCTATCTTTCGACATGTTCCCGCAGACCGGGCATGTGGAGACGGTCTGCGTCTTGGTGCCGGAGGGCGCATGAGGTACGTCGTGACGGTGGCGGGGCGCGAGCTCGAGGTCGTGGTCGACGAGTCGGGGATGACCGTCGACGGCGTGCGCGTGGCCGCGCATCTCGAGGGGGATCACCAGGCCGCCCCAGCGGCAGGGGTGGGGGCGATCCTCACTGTTGACGGGCGGCAGCACCGCCTCGTGGCGCGGCCCGGCGAAGGGCGGGGGAGCTATGAGCTCCAGCTCGACGGCCGGCGGCTCGCGGTCGAGGCCCTCGACGAGCGGACCCGGGCGATCCGGGCCCATGCCAAGGCGGCGGCCCCCACCGGGGCGGCCCCGGTGGTCGCCCCGATGCCTGGGCTCATCGTCCGGGTCGGGGTCGCCGTCGGGGACCAGGTGGAGGCGGGGCAGGCGGTCCTGGTGATGGAGGCGATGAAGATGGAGAACGAGCTCCGGGCCCCGGGGGCGGGGAGGGTCAAGGCGATCCTCGTCCAGCCGGGGGTGGCGGTGGAGCGGGGGGCGGTGCTTGTGACGTTCGAGGCTGAAGGCTGAAGGCTTAAAGCTTTCAGCCTCTAGCCTTTAGCCTCCACCTCCCAGTTGACCTAGCCCGACTCTGGCCCCATTTTAAGAGTCTGTCCCAAAACGCCCTTCGGGGCGGCCGAGACCCGGGTTGCATCCCGCACCGGTGAGGCGCAGTTCCTCTTCAGCTGGATCCCGCATGCGTACCACGTATACGGCCACCCCCGCCGACATCGACCACAAGTGGTTCATCGTCGACGCTGAGGGGATGGTCCTGGGCCGCCTCGCCACCGAGGTCGCCCGCATTATCCGCGGCAAGCACAAGCCGATGTTCACCCCGCACATGGATACCGGTGACAACGTCATCGTGATCAACGCCGCCAAGGTCAAGGTGACCGGGCGCAAGGCGGAGCAGAAGAACTACTTCCGCCACACCGGCTACATGGGCCACGAGCGCTACACGCCGTTCGCGACCATGATCGCTAAGCACCCCGAGCGGGTGATCGAGAAGGCGGTCTACGGGATGCTCCCCAAGACCGCGCTCGGCCGGCAGAAGCTGCGGCTGAAGCTCCGCGTCTACCCGGGGGCCACGCACCCGCATGCCGCGCAGCAGCCCGCGTCGATCACCTTCCCGAAGGCGGAGGCGAAGTAACCCATGGCGACGTCCAACACGACCCATACGATCGGCCGCCGCAAGGAAGCGGTCTGCCGCGTCTACCTGACCCCCGGGTCGGGGAAGTGGAGCCTCAACGGCCGGACCCTCGGGGATTACTTCCCGCGGCCCGCGCTCGTGACCGCGATCCAGCAGCCGTTCACGGCGACCGACACCCTCGGCGCGTACGATGTGAATGCCAACCTCACCGGCGGCGGGCAGACCGGTCAGGCGGGGGCGCTGCGCCTCGCGATCGCCCGCGCCCTCGTCAAGATCGACGAGTCGCGCCGTGGCAAGCTGCGTGACCTCGGCCTCCTCACGCGTGATGCGCGTGCGGTCGAGCGCAAGAAGCCGGGACGTCCGAAGGCCCGGAAGCGCTTCCAGTTCAGCAAGCGCTAAGACGGACGGTCGGTGGGGCGTGGTGGCGATGGGCGCCGCGCTCCCACCGGTCGAGACAGGCCATCTCACAGTCCCGCTGAGCCGATCGGCGGTGCCACCCCACCTGGGGGGTCGCGACCGGCGCCGACGCGAGACGACGACCAACCACTCGTTCCACAGGATCCCACACGATGTCGCAGCCCTCGCTCGAAGATCTCCTCAAGGCCGGTGTCCACTTCGGCCACCAGACCCGTCGCTGGAACCCGAAGATGCGCCGTTTCATCTTCGCGGAGCGCAACGGGATCCACATCATCGACCTGCAGAAGACCCGCCAGCAGCTCGAGCTCGCGCAGCAGTTGGTGCGCGAGGTCGTCATGCGCGGCGAGAACGTCCTCTTCGTCTGCACCAAGCAGCAGCTCGCGCAGATCGTCTCTGAGCAGGCCGATCGCAGCGGAGCCATGCATGTGACCGAGCGCTGGCTCGGCGGCCTCCTGACCAACTTCGCCACGGTCAAGAAGCAGATCCGCAAGCTCAAGGAGCTCGAGGCGGGCTCCGAGGCGGGGGGGTCGTTCGAGAACTACACCAAGAAGGAGCAGCTGATGATGACCCGTCAGCGCGACAAGCTCCTGAAGAACCTCTCGGGCATCAAGTCGATGGGGCGGCTCCCGGGCCTCCTCTTCGTCATCGATGCCAAGAAGGAGCGCATCGCGGTCGACGAGGCGAACAAGCTCGGCATCCCGATCATCGCGATCTGCGACACGAACTCCGACCCCGATCTCATCACCGTGCCGATCGCCGGTAACGACGACGCGATCCGTTCGGTGGAGCTGATCGCCGGAGCGATCGCGGATACGATCGCCGAGGCCCGTCGCGAGGCGCCGCTCCGTCCGGACGCCGAGGAGCCGGCCGAGATGACCACCTGGTCGTCGGAGCGCGGGACCGAGCGTGAGAGCAACGACCGTCGCTCGCGGGGCGGGGCAGGGGCCCGGCCGCGTCGTCGGCGCGCCAATCCCGAGGCGATCGCCGCCCGCCTGAAGGGGGGCGCGGCCGAGGGGGATGAGGCCGCGACCGAGAGCGCCGAGTAAGGCGAGTCGCTCGTGCCGGGGAGGCTCCCCGGCGTATCTTTCCGAGCGCCGCCGGTGGGGTCCTAGCCTCCCGGCGGCGCTTCCACACCAGACGCACTTTTCCGAGAATCGACGAGATGAGCATCACCGCGAAGGATGTCGCTGAGCTCCGCGCCCGCACGGGCGCCGGGATGATGGATTGCAAGAAGGCGCTCGAGGAGAGCACCGGGAACATGGACGCCGCTGTCGACCTCCTCCGCAAGAAGGGGATCGCGAAGGCCGAGAAGCGTGCCGACCGCGCGGCGTCTGAGGGGCAGATCGTGATCGAGCTCAGCGCCGACGGGAAGACCGCGGCGATGATCGAGCTGAACTGCGAGACCGACTTCGTCGGGCGCAACGACGAGTTCGTCGCGCTCTCCAAGGAGATCGCGCAGCATGTCGCCCGGGACACGAAGGTCGACGGGCTCGTGACCGTCGGCGCCGAGGGGGCGTATCTCAGCACGCCGTGGGCCTTCGATGCCAAGCTCACCATCGGTGAGGTGGTGAAGGCCGCCTCCGCGAAGACGGGGGAGAAGGTCGAGCTCCGTCGCGTGGCGCGGATCGGCACCACCGGCGTGGTGGGGAGCTACCTCCACTTCAATGGCAAGGCGGGGGTGATCGCCGAGGTCACCGGCGGGAGCGGCGCTGAGGCGGTCGAGCTCGGGAAGCATGTCGCGGAGCATGTCGCCGCCGGCGTGCCGAGCGTCGCCGTCGCGGTCGATCAGGACGGGGTCGATCCGGCGTTCATCGCCCGGGAGCGCGAGATCTTCGTCGCGCAGGCGGTCGAGAGCGGGAAGCCGCAGGCGATCGCTGAGAAGATGGTCGAGGGCCGCATCGCTAAGCTCCTCGGGGAGATCACCCTCCTCGGGCAGCCCTGGGTCCGCGACGACAAGCAGACCATCAAGGACCTCGTCGCCGCGACCTCCAAGGCGGCCGGCGCTCCGCTCGCCGTGAAGCGGTTCGTGCGCTTCAAGATGGGCGAGTCCTGAGGTCAACCGCCCTGTGACCGCCCTCGCCTATCCGCGGGTCCTGCTCAAACTCTCCGGTGAGGCCCTCGCCGGGGAGAAGGGCTTCGGATTCGACTTCGACTCGATCCGGAAGTTCGCGCAGCAGGTCAAGGCGATCAGCGACCTCGGGGCGCAGATCGGGCTGGTCATCGGCGGGGGGAACATCGTCCGCGGATCGCAGATCTCGAAGATGGGGATGGACCGCGTCTCCGCCGATTATATGGGGATGCTCGGCACGGTGATCAACGCCCTCGCGTTCCAGGATGTGCTGGAGCGCGAAGGGCTCGACACCCGCGTGATGACCGCGATCCGGATGGAGACGATCGCCGAGCCCTACATCCGGCGGCGCGCCCAGCGGCACCTCGAGAAGGGGCGCTGCGTGATCTTCGCCGCCGGGACGGGGAATCCGTACTTCTCGACCGACACCGCCGCCGTGCTGCGCGCCATCCAGATGAAGGCCAATCTCATCATCAAGGCGACCAGCGTCGACGGCGTCTATTCCGCCGATCCGAAGCAGGACCCGACGGCGACCAAGTTCGATCGCATCTCGTACAAGGACGTCATGCGGCAGGAGCTCCAGGTGATGGACCAGACCGCCATCACCCTCTGCAAGGAGAACGCGCTCCCGCTGATCGTGCTCAACATCCACACGCCGGGGATCGTCGCGCAGGCGCTGCGCGGCGAACCGGTCGGCACCCTCGTCTCCTGACCTGAGGTTCCCCTCATGACCATCCAAGCCATCCTGAAGGACGCCAGAACCGCGATGGACAAGGGCGTCGAGGCCGCGCGCCGCGAGTTCGCCTCCGTCCGCTCCGGCAAGGCCTCGCCCACCATGCTCGACTCGGTGAAGGTCGAGATGTACGGCCAGTACGTGCCGATGAACCAATGTGCCAACGTCTCGGCGCCGGAGCCCCGGCTCCTCGTCGTCACCCCGTATGACAAGGGGCAGGCGAAGGCGATTGAGAAGGCGATCCGGGAGTCGAGCCTCGGGCTCGATCCGGCGATCCAGGGGGCGATCATCCGCGTCCCGCTCCCGGCGATGAATGAGCAGCGTCGCAAAGAGCTCGCGAAGCAGGTCCACGGCTACGCCGAAGATGGTCGCATCGCGGTGCGCCATGCCCGCACCCACGCGCGCGAGGCGCTGAAGAAGCTCTCGGGCGTCTCGGAGGACGAGGTGAAGCACGCCGAGAAGGAGCTCCAGAAGCTGCATGACGAGGAGATCGCGAAGATCGACGCCGCGATGAAGGCGAAGGAAGCGGAGTTGTTGGAGGTCTGACCCTCCCAGTCGCATGACCGCCCCGGTCCTCCTCTCCCAGATCCGCGGCCACGGGCCGCTGCCGAAGCACATCGCCATCATCATGGATGGCAATGGGCGGTGGGCCCGGGAGCGCATGTTGCCGCGGCCCATGGGGCATCGGCAGGGGATGAAGGCGGTGCGCGAGGTGGTGGAAGGGGCGATCGAGGCCGGGGTCGAGGTGCTCTCCCTCTTCGCCTTCTCGCAGGAGAACTGGCAGCGCCCCGCGACCGAGATCGGCGCGCTGATGTCGCTGCTCGAAGAGTACATCCAGCGCGAGGCCGATGAGCTCGAGGCGCAGGGGGTCCGCGTGCAGATGCTCGGGGACCTCGATCGCCTCGCGCCGGCGGCGCGGGCGGCGGTCGATCGCGTGATGGCGCAGACCGCGAAGAACTCGACCCTCGTGCTCAATCTCTTCATCTCATACGGCTCGCGGGCGGAGATCGTGCGCGCGGCGCGGCGGATCGCGGAGGAGGTCGCGGCGGGGACGCTCCGTCCCGAGCAGGTGGATGAGGGGGCGATCGGCGCGCGGCTCTTCACCGCGGGGTGCCCCGATCCTGACCTGCTGATTCGCACCTCGGGGGAGCGCCGCATCTCGAACTTCCTCCTTTGGCAGCTCGCCTACACCGAGCTCCATATCTCGCCGGTGCTCTGGCCCGACTTCACGCGGGCGAATCTCTACGAAGCGATCCTCGATTATCAGGCGCGGGACCGTCGCTTCGGTCGCGTCTCGGTCTGACCGGGCGCCGGTGGGGCTCACATGTCTGAGCTGACCAAGCGCATCCTCTTCGCCGTCGTGGCGATCCCGGTGCTCGTCGGGATCGTCTGGGTGGGGGATGCCCCGCTCGCGGCGCTCCTCGCGATCGCGTCGGCGCTCGCCGCCTGGGAGTACGGGCGTCTCGCTGAAGGGGCCGGGGCGCGTCCTCTCACGGGGTGGCTGGTCGGGCTCGCGGCGGCGTTGCCGCTCGCGGCGCATGCAGCGCGGCTCGGCTATGCGATGCCTCCGCTCCCGGTCGTAGCCCTGCTCGCGCCGCTGCTCCTCAGCGTGGCGCTCTGGCGCCGTGGGGTCGCGGGGCGGCCGATCGAGTCGGTGGCGACGACGCTCTTTGGGATCTGGTACACGGGAGGGATGCTCACCTTCGCGTATGCGTTGCGGTATCATCGTTTCGCGATCGGCGCGCTCGCGGGGTCGCTCCTCCTCTTCCTCCCGATGGTGCTCACCTGGCTCACCGACTCCGGGGCCTTCTTCGCCGGCAAGGTATTCGGGAAGCGGAAGCTCATGCCCTCGGTGAGCCCGGGGAAGACCTGGGCGGGGGCGATCGGTGGGCTCGTCCTGAGTGTGGTCGGCACCTGGGCTTATGTGACCTTCCTCCTGCAGCCCTATGCGAAGCTCGGGCTCACCATGTCGGGGATCGTGATCCTCGGCATCGTGATCGGCGTCGTGGCGCAGATCGGGGATCTGGTGGAGAGCCTCCTCAAGCGGCAGGCGGGGGTGAAGGACAGCTCGACGCTGATCCCGGGGCATGGCGGGGTGCTCGATCGCACCGACTCGCTCCTCTTCACCTTGCCGGTGGGCTACGTGTTGCTCGAGGCGCTCCTCAAGGTGGGGCGGTGAGCGTGCGGACTGGCGTGGCGCT
>JBMTXT010000057.1:0-12006 GCA_049453775.1 Gemmatimonadaceae bacterium
CACCGCCGCTTCGAGGGCGGCGGTGGAAGGGGTGATCGATCAGCTGATCCGCGACGGGGTGCGGGAGGAGGAGCGCCGCCGCGCATTGGCGTTGCTGGAGACCGCGTGGGTGAGCGAACTCCAGTCCGCGGGCTCGCGGGCCGACGCCCTCTCCAAGTTCGCGACCTATCACAACGACCCCACCCTGCTCAACGCCGAGCTCGCCCGCTATGACGGGGTCTCGGCTGACGAGGCGACGGCGTTCGCGCGGCGCTACCTCATCGCCGAGAATCGGGTGACGCTGCTCTATGTGCCGCGCGCCGAGGTGGGTGATGCGGTGGGTGCTGCGGGGGTGGCGGCATGAGTGGGCCGATGACAGGGCTCCCTCCGCGACCGCAGCCGGGGACGCCACGCCCCTATCACTTCCCCGCGGTGCATCGCACCGCGCTCCCGAACGGGATGAAGGTCCTCGTCGTCCCGATGCCACGGCTGCCGATCGTGACGGCGATGACCTATGTGGATGCGGGGGCGACGGCCGATCCGATGGGCGCCGAGGGGTTGGCGGTGTTGACCGCCGCCTCGCTCACCGAGGGGATCGCGGGATATGAAGGGGTGCGGTTGATCGAGCGCTTCGAGCAGCTCGGGACCGTCGCCAGCGTCTGGGCCGATTGGGAGGGGAGTTACGCGCGGCTCACCGTGCTCAAGGAGAAGCTCGAGTCCGCCCTTGGGCTGTTGGCCGAGGTGTTGCGGGCGCCGACCTTCCCGGCGCGCGAGGTCGAGCGGTTGCGGGACATCCGCCTCGCCGATCTCGTGCAGCAGTTGGCGGAGCCGCGTGGGCTCGCGGACGAGCGGTTCGATGCCTTCCTCTATGCGCCCACCACGCGCTATGCGCGATCGGTGGGGGGGACGCCGAAGACCGTGGGCGGGATCACCCGCGAGCAGATCGTGGCGTTCCATGATCGGCACTATGGGCCGGAGACCACGACGCTCGTCTTGGTGGGGGACCTCACCCCTGAGGTGGCGGTGCAGGTGGCGACCACCGCCTTCGGCGATTGGCACCATGCGGCGATGCGTGGGCCGGCGGCGGTCGACACCACCACCGCGAGTGCACGGCAGATCGTGCTGGTGGAGAAGCCGGAGGCGCCGCAGTCGGAGTTGCGGGTGGGGCATCTGGGCGTGCCCCGACTTCATCCCGACTATCTCCCGATCGTCGTGATGAATGGGATCCTCGGCGGGTTCTTCTCGTCGCGGATCAATCTGAATCTCCGGGAGAAGCACGCATTCACCTATGGGGCGTCGTCCTCGTTCGCGTGGCGCCGTGCGGCGGGACCGTTCATGGTCGGGACCGCGGTGAAGACCGAGGTGACGGGACGGGCGCTCGAGGAGATCCTGAAAGAGATCGAGGCGATGCGGGCAGCGCCGCCGACGGCGAGCGAGTTGGCGCTCGCGGCCGACTATCTCGCCGGGGTCTTCCCCCTCCGCTTCGAGAGCACCGCCGCGGTGGCCGGGACGCTCGCGTCGGCGGAGAGCCTCGGCGTGCCCGAGGACTTCTACTCGACGTATCGTGAGCGGGTGCGCGCGCTGACCGCGGACCAGGTGCATGCGGCGGCGCAGACGCATCTCCACCCCGATCGGTTACTCGTGCTCGCGGTGGGGGACAGCGCGACGGTCGCGCCGATGCTCGAGGGGATGGGACTCGGTCCCGTGACGCGGGTCGCGGCGGACCTCGATCCGACGGAGGGGAGATGACGGAGCCGGTAGGGAAGGTGGGGGGCGCGCGGGTCTGGCAGCATCGCTTCCTGGACGCGCATGTCGATCAGGTCCGGTTCCCTGACGGGAGTGTGGGGGATCAGGTCCTCATCTATCATCCCGGCGCGGCGGCGGTGGTGCCGTTCCTGAGCGATCCCGATGGTGACGATCCCCAGCTCCTCCTGATCCATCAGTATCGGTATGCGGTACAGGGGCTGTTGTGGGAGATCCCCGCGGGACGATTGGAGCCTGGCGAGCCGACCCTCGCCTGTGCCCATCGTGAGCTGTTGGAGGAGACGGGGTGCACCGCGACGTCGATGACGTCGCTGACCTCGATCTGGACCGCGCCGGGGTTCACGAACGAACGGATCGAGATCTTCATGGCCACCGGGCTCACGCGCGGGGAATCGAAACGCGAGGCCGATGAGTTCATCGAGGTGGTGACCCTCCCGATGTCGCAGGTGCTCCGGATGATCGAGTCGGGGGAGATCACCGATGCCAAGACCGTGGTCGGGGTGTTGTTCGCCGCAGGTTTCCAGGGGAGGCGCTAGCATGTTGCCCTACGGGTTCTACAAGGTCCTTCACATCCTCGGGATCGCGCTCACCCTCGTCGCACTGGGGGGGATGACGGTCCATGCGCTCAATGGCGGGCTCAAGGGGGAGAACGTCGCGCGGCGCCTGCTGATCGGGATGCATGGCACCGGGGTGCTCTTCATCCTCGTGGGCGGGTTCGGGCTCCTGGCGCGGATCGGCTTCGCGCATGGGAGCGGCTTCCCCTTCTGGCTCTGGGTGAAGCTGGGGCTCTGGACCCTCTTCGCGGTGATCGCGGCGGTCCCGTACCGGAAACCCGAGTCGGGTCGGGCGCTCCTCCTCGCCTTGCCGGTGCTCGCGATGGCCGCGGCGGCGATGGCGGTCTATAAACCGTCCTAAAACACGGACACATCGTCCAGAAAGAGGGACGATGTGGCGGCGCGGTCAATCGTCAAGGTGTTTGTGTGACAACAACTTATGCTGCGCAATCGATCTGGCACGGTCCCTGCTTTGGTAGGTGGCAGAGGACCACCACCACCCTCCTTCGAGAGGCGACCAGATCATGGGAACGGCAGCGCTCCGCTATTCGAACCGTCAGACCCGCTTCATCTCGACAAAAGAGCTTGAAGGGCTTGATGATGTATCGTTGGTGTCGCAATACATCGCCGGTGAGAGCCGAGCCTTCGATGTGCTCTTCCACCGGTATCAGAACCGGCTCCTGAACTTCATCAACCGGACCATCGGGGATCGGGAGCGCGCCGAGGATCTGGTACAGGAGGCGTTCATCCGGGTGCATCGCCATATCGCGCGCTTCGACCGTGCCAAGAAGTTCTCGACCTGGGTCTACACCATCGCCGGGAACCTCGCGAAGAACGAGCTTCGCAATCGTGGCCGCAACCCGATCGTGCTCTTCCAGGCGCTGGGGGCCGATCATGATGACGAGGAGCGTCCGCTCGAGTTCGAGGATCCCGATTCCCGGCCCGACGACCTCTTCGAGCAGCGGCACCTCCGTGCGATGATCGACAGTGCGGTCGCGCAGCTCCCGACGCATCATCAGAAGGTCTTCGTGATGCGCGAGCTCGAGGGGCGCTCGTACGAGGAGATCGCCGAGTTGACCGATTGTAACCTCGGGACGGTGAAGTCGCGGCTGAACCGGGCGCGGAGTGCCTTCGCCGAGGTGATCGAGCCCGCGGTGCGATGAGCCTGCGGCGTCAGGGGGCGGCTATATTGCCCCCTGATGCCAGCGGTCACGATGTCCGCCTTCAAGGCGGCGGTCACCAAGGGCCCTCTCGCCCCGGTCTACCTCTTTCATGGGTCGGATGACTTCCTGAAGGAGGATTGGGTGCGGCGTCTCACGGAGGCAGCGACCGATCCCGCGACGCGCGACTTCAATCTCGAGCTCCTGCGCGGCGCCGAATGCGATGCCGCGCAGCTCGGCCGTGCCCTCGATGCCCTCCCGATGCTCGCCGACCGGCGACTCGTGATCCTCCGCGACCCCTCCGCCCTCAAGAAAGCGGCGCGTGAGCGATTGGGCGCCGCCCTCGCGAAACCCGCGGCCGATACGGTGCTCCTCCTCGTGGCGCCGTCGACCGCCAAGCTCGAGAAGGAGTGGGTGGCGCTCGCCGCGAGTGTCGAGTTCGCGGCGCTCGAGGGGAAGGATCTCCTCAAGTGGATCACGGTGACCGCGGAGAAGCAGGTGGGGGCGACGATCACCCCTGGGGCCGCGACCCTCCTCGCGAGCTACGGTGGGAACGACCTCGCCCTCCTCTCCGGCGAACTGCGGAAGCTCGCGGCCTTCACCAATGGGGAAGGAATCGACGAATCGGCGATCGAGGCGGTGACGGGGGTCCGTCCGGGGCGTACCCTCTCCGAACTCCTCGACCATGTGGCGGCGCGCCGGACCACCGAAGCGATCGCCTTGGTGGACGAGGTGCTCGCCCAACCGAAGATGGGCGGGGTCCCTCTCGTGATGGCCCTCACCACGCAGACACTTGGCGTCGGCTGGGCGCTCGCCGCGCGCGCGCGCGGCCTCGCGGCCTCGAAGCTCGAGAGGGAGCTCTTCGCCCTGCTCAAGCAATCGGGGGGCGCCTATACCGGCTGTTCGTGGGGGGAAGCGGTCGCGCGGTGGGCGCGGAGCACCGCCGCGTGGACGGCGCGGGATATCGATCGCGCTGTGGCGGCGTTGCTCGATGCCGACCGCTCGCTCAAGGACACGAAGGTCTCGAGTGAAGAGCAGATCGTGACTTCACTCCTCCTCTCGATGGCGCCGACCACGACGGGACGGCGCGCCGCATGACGCGTCCTCCGTCCTTCCGACGCACGCTGATGCGACTCGTCGCATTCGTCATCGCCTCGATCGTCGGGGCGTCGCTCTGCTCGTCACCGGCGATGGCCCAGGAACGTCCCGCGGTCACCGCGCCCGATACCGCGGCTGCGCTCGCGGCCTTCCGCCGGGCGCAGCGTCAGGTGAACGATGGGAATGGCGCGCCGGGGCGTGCGATCGTCGACTCCCTCGTCGAAGTGGCTGAGCCGGGGTCGGCGGCGGAAGCGCAGGCCCTCTTCTGGCGTGCGACGCTCGCGCCGACCTGGCCGCTCGCACAGCGCGATTACCTCCGCGTGATGCTCGAGCACGAGCGCTCGCCGCTCGCCGCCGCATCGATGTTCCGCTTGGCGCAGGGGGAGTTGGCCGGAGGGGATCGGGCTGCGGCGCAGCGCTACTTCGAGCGACTCACGCGTGAGGCGCCGGAGTCGCCGATCCGCGCCGAGGCGAGTCTCTGGCATGGGCGGATGTTGATCGAGCGGGGCGCGAAGGGGCCGGGGTGCGGGGTGCTGCGCGAGGGGCGCCGCCGCGTGACCGCGACGCAGTTCGAGCTCGTGAACCAGTACGACTATCTGTTGCAGGGGTGTCCCGCGGAGACGCCGACCGCCACGCCGTCGGCGACCACGACCGCTCCGGCTCCCCTCGCAGCATCGGCGGCCGCGCGCTGGTCGGTCCAGCTCGCCGCGTTCCAGACGCGACGCGAGGCCGAGGCGATGGTGCGGCGTCTCCGCGCGCGCGGCTACACCGAACTCCGCATCGATGGCGAGGCGGCCCCCTACCGCGTGCGACTCGGCCGATACGCGACACGTGACGAGGCGCAGCGTGCCCTCGCGGCGTATCGGCGCAAGGAGAAGGCGGACGGCTTCATCACCCCGGTCCCTGCGCGATGAGTGGTGGGGGGAGTGGGACGCCGTTGATGGCGCAGTACCGGGAGATCAAGGCGCGGCACACCAACGCGATCCTCTTCTTCCGGATGGGAGACTTCTACGAGATGTTCTACGAGGATGCCGAGGTCGCGGCGCGCGCGCTCGATCTCACCCTCACCTCGCGGAACAACGGGGCCGCGGCCGAGGTCCCGCTCGCGGGGATCCCGGTGAAGGCTGCCGCCGACTATGTGCGGCGCCTCGTGCACCAGGGGCACCGCGTGGCGATCTGCGAGCAGATCGAGGATCCCAAGGTCGCGAAGGGGATCGTGAAGCGTGCGGTGGTGGAGACCATCACCCCCGGAGCCGCGTTCAGCGACGATCTCTTGGATGCGTCCCGCAACACCTTCCTCGCCGCCCTCGCCCTCGTGCATGATCAGGTCGGTCTCGCCGCCGCTGATCTCTCCACAGGGGAGTTCCGTCTGGTGCGATGTACGCGTGCGGATCTCGACGCGGTCCTCGCCCGCCTCGCGCCCCGTGAACTGCTTGTCGCGACCGGCGTCTCGCTCGAGGGGGTCGCGCCCGCCGACGATCGGCTGACCACCCCGCGCGAGGGATGGGAGTTCGACCCCGCACTCGCGCGCGATGCCTTGGTGCAGCACTTCGGTGTCGCCTCGCTCGAAGGGTTCGGGCTCGAGGCGATGGGCGATGCCCCCGCGATCGGGGCGGCGGGGGCGCTACTCCGCTACCTGAAGGAGCTCCAGCCGGGTGGGGTCCCGCATCTCATGCGGCCGACGATCGAGCGGCCCGGTGGGGTGATGCCACTCGACGAGATGACGCGCCGCAACTTGGAGCTCGTCGAGTCGATGCGCGCCACCGACGACCTGAGCGGGACGTTATTGGGGGTGCTCGACCATACGCAGACCCCGATGGGGGCGCGGCTCCTTCGGCAGTGGATCCTAGCGCCACTCACCGAGGTCGCAGCGATCACCGCGCGGCTCGATGCCGTCCAGTCGCTCGTCGACGATGCGCTCGCACGCGAGGCGCTGCGCACCGCCCTCGATGGTGTCCGCGACATCGAGCGCCTCGCCGGCCGCACCGCGGCGCTCCGCGCCACCCCGCGGGACCTCCGCGCCCTCGGCGACTCGCTCGCGCGTCTCCCTGAGGTCCATCGCGCGCTGCTCCGCATCGAGCGGCGCGGGACGGTAGCAGCGATCGCCGAGGGGTGGGATGATGCCGCGTCGATCGCCGTGGAGATCCAACGCACCCTGGTCGAGCGTCCCCCGCTCAGCTACGGCGAAGGGGAGACCGTCGCCGCGGGGATCGATACCACGCTCGACGAGCTGCGGGCGATCGCCGCCGGGGGGAAGGACGCGATCGCCGGACTGCAGGCCGCGGAGCGCGAGCGCACCGGGATCGCGTCGCTCAAGGTGGGCTACAATCGCGTCTTCGGGTACTTCATCGAGGTCACCAACGCGCATAAGGCTTCGATCCCCGACGACTATCAGCGGCGCCAGACGCTGACCGGTGCCGAGCGCTACATCACGCCGGCGCTCAAGGCCTTCGAAGAGAAGGTTCTGCACGCGACCGAGCGGATGGAGGTGTTGGAGCGGGAGCTCGTCGAGTCGCTCCGCGCTCGGGTGGGGGGGGAGATCGCGCGCCTCCAAGCGATCGCTCGCCGTTGCGCTGCGCTCGATGTGGTCGCCTCGCTCGCCGAGGTCGCTGCGCGCGAGGGGTATGTGCGACCGGTGGTCGATGACGGCGCCTCACTTGAGATCGTGCGTGGGCGTCACCCCGTGGTCGAGCGGATGATGCCGCGCGATCGGTTCGTGCCGAACGATGTGACGCTCACCCCTGAGGCGCGCCTCATCATCCTCACCGGCCCCAACATGGCGGGGAAGAGCACGATCCTCCGGCAGATCGGGTTGATCGTGTTGATGGCGCAGATGGGGAGCTATGTACCGGCGGCGTCGGTGCGGATCGGCGTGGCGGACCGGGTCTTCACGCGGGTGGGGGCGAGCGACAACCTCGTGCGTGGGCAGTCGACCTTCATGGTGGAGATGGCGGAGACGAGCGCGATCCTGCATACCGCGACGGCGCGGAGTCTCGTGTTGCTCGATGAGATCGGGCGCGGGACCGCGACCTGGGATGGGCTCTCGATCGCCTGGGCGGTGAGCGAGCATCTCCATGAGCGCGTGGGGTGCAAGACCGTCTTCGCCACGCACTATCACGAGTTGACGCAGTTGGCCGATGAGTTCGACTCGGTGCGGAACTTCAATGTGGCGGTGCAGGAGGCGGGGGACCGGATCGTCTTCCTCCATCGGTTGATGGAGGGCGGGGCGGACCGGTCGTATGGGATCGAGGTGGGGCGGTTGGCGGGGCTCCCCGACCCGGTGATCGCTCGGGCGCGGGCACTCCTCCGTGTGCTGGAGGGGGAGCAGATCGTCCCGGCGCTGGGATCCGTGGCGCCATCGGGCAAAAAACCAAGTAATTCGCAACATCAAAAAGCCATACACAAACCAGCATCAAGCCAACCGGAGCTTGGGCTCTTCGCGCCGCCGGTTTCCGCAGCGCCGAACCCCGTCGTCGAGCGGCTCGCGGCCGTCGATATCAATGCGCTGACCCCGCTCCAGGCTCTCGCCCTGATCGCCGAGCTCGCCGCCGCCGCCCGCGGCGATGACGCGACCGAGGTCGGTCCCGCGGCTCGGCCAAGATAGATTCGCAGGATCCCCCACACGACTCTCGTCATGACCGATCACCCCCGCAACCAGCGTCCCTACGCCAACGTCCTCGAGACGATCGCGTGGACCCCGCTCATCCGCTTGACCCGTGTCACGCAGGGGATTCGCACCCCGGTCTATGGGAAGGCGGAGTTCTTCAATCCTGGTGGGAGTGTGAAGGACCGGATCGGGCTTCCGATGATCGAGGCGTTCGAGCGGTCGGGTGAGCTCAAGCCCGGTGGGACGATCGTCGAAGGGACCAGCGGGAACACCGGTGTCGGGCTCGCGCTCGCCGCCGCGCTCAAGGGGTACCGCTGCATCTTCACCATGCCCGATAAGATGTCGCAGGAGAAGGTGCGGCTCCTGAAGGCGTTCGGCGCCGAGGTGATCATCACCCCGACGGCGGTGCCACCGGAGCATCCCGACAGCTACACCTCGCAGGCGAAGCGGATCGCGAAGGAAACGCCGAACGCGGTGCTCGCCAACCAGTTCTACAACCAGACCAATCCGCAGGCGCATTACGAGAGCACCGGGCCTGAGCTCTGGGCGCAGACGGAGGGGAAGATCACGCACTTCGTCGCGGGCGCTGGCACTGGCGGCACCATCACCGGCACCGGCCGCTACCTCAAGGAGCGGAACCCCACGGTGCAGATCGTCGGCGCCGATCCGGTCGGGTCGATCTTGGCCGAGGTCTGGCGCTCGAATGGCGCGAACACGCCGGCGAGCGCGCCCTACAAGGTGGAGGGGATCGGTCAGGACAAGATCCCGGGGGCGCTCGATCTCTCCGTGATCGACGACTACATCACCGTCTCCGATCGCGATGCCTTCACGATGGCCCGCCGGCTCACGCGCGAGGAGGGGCTCTTCGTCGGGGGCTCCGCCGGACTCATCGCCCATGCCGCGCTCTCCGTAGCGCGCCGCATCAACGATCCGGACGCCTGTGTCGTGACCGTCCTCTGCGACACCGGGGAGCGCTACCTCTCGAAGGTCTTCAACGATGAGTGGCTCCGTGAGAACCAGCTGCTCGATCCGGAGAAGGTCACGCTCGGGCAGCTCCTCGCCGCGAAGACCGGGGACCACCCGACGCTCGTCAGCACCGCTCCTGGCGCCTCCGTGCGCCAAGCGCTCGGTCTCATGAGTCTGCATGACATCTCGCAGCTCCCGGTGATGGATGGCGCCAACTGTGTGGGCTCCGTGGCGGAGAGCGTGCTCAGCGTGCGAGGGCTCGAGGACACCAAGGTGCTCGAGCGGAGTGTGGCCGATGTGATGGATGCCCCCTTCCCGATCGTCGATGCGGGGATGCCCGCCGATGCCGCGGTGAAGCTCTTGGGTCGCAACAACTCCGCTGTGCTCGTGCGCGAGGGGACGACGATCCAGGGGATCCTCACCCGCTCCGATCTCCTCCAGTTCCTGATGGCGCGTTGAGTGGTATGAAGATCCTCGTCTTGCTCGGCGGCAGTTCGTCGGAACGGGAGGTCTCGCTCGCGAGTGGTGCGCGCGTCGCCGAGGCGTTGCAGGGGCGTGGGCATGAGGTGACCACGGCGGACCCTGGTGATGACCCGCTCGCCGTGCTCGCTGAGGCGCGCGCCGCAGAGGTGGTCTGGATGGCGTTGCATGGTGGGGCGGGGGAGGACGGGACGATCCAGGCCCTCTTCGATCTCGCCGGGGTCTGCTATACCGGGAGTGGCCATCTCGCGAGCGCGCTCGCGATGGACAAGGATCTCTCGAAGCGGATCTTCCGGAGCGCCGGGGTGCCGACGGCCGAGTGGCGGATGCTGCGTCGTGGCGATGGGATCGACTTCGCGACGCCAGCTTTTGTGGAGGCGACGGTCGCCGCGCTCGGGCTCCCGGTGGTCGTGAAGCCGTCCAAGCAGGGCTCGACCGTGGGGCTCACTGTGGTCAAGGTGGCGGCCGATCTCCCGGCCGCGATCCGCACCGCGTTCGACCATGATGACGAGGTGATGCTCGAGACCTTCGTGCCCGGGCGTGAGTTGACCGTCGGGATCTTGGGCGAGGTCGTGATGCCGGTAGGGGAGATCATCCCCAAGCATGAGCTCTACGATTACGAGTGCAAGTACACGCCGGGGATGGCGGAGGAGCTCTTTCCCGCGCCGATCCCCGGGGGGGTACGGGACGAGGTGCAGGGGTACACGCGGCGTGCGTATGCGGCACTCAAGCTCGCCGGGTGTGCGCGGATCGATTTCCGCTGGCATCCCACCGAGGGGTTGTTCTGCCTCGAGGCGAACACGCTCCCCGGGATGACGGGGACGAGCCTCGTCCCGCAGGCGGCGCAGGCGATGGGGATCGGGTTCCCTGAGCTCTGCGAGCGGATCGCGCTGGATGCCGTGGCGCGCCGTGCCGGAGGGCGCGCGTGAGCGACGGCGTGCGTGAGCGGGTGAGCGATCGGCGTGAGGAGCGCCCCGCGCGGTCGCGCTCGCGCCTGCGGGTGCTCCCCTGGCTCGTCGGGGTGCTCGCGCTCGTGCAGTATCTCCAGTGGACCGTGGTGCAGCCCGCCGATGTACAGGGGGCGCTCGGCTTCACGCGGGGAGACCTCGATGCGGGGCGGTGGTGGACGCCGATCACCGCGGTCGTGGTGCACGATTCCCTCTCGCTCCTCCTGCTGAATCTCTATGTGCTGGTACTCTATGGATGGCGGCTCGAGCGACTCTGGGGGAGCTCTCGGCATCTTGGCGTCGTGCTCGCCTCCACCGGCGCCGCGTGGGCTGCGCATCTCTTCGTGGGGGGTGCCACTCCGTTCTTCGGCGCCTCGGCGGCGGCGTTCGCGATGCTCGTCGCCACCGCGGTGCGGTGGGGGGAGGAGCCGCAGCTGCTCCTCGGTGGGATCGTCGTGCGGGCACGGTGGCTCGCCGTGGTGGTGGGGACGTTGGTGTTGCTTACCGGGCTCGAGTCGGGTCCGAGCTTCCTCGCGCATCTGATCGGTGGGTGGCTCGTCGGGATGACCGCGGTGCGGATCCTCCCGCCCCCCGTCGCGCGTACCGCTCGTGCTGCGGCCCCTGCCGCTCCCGCGCCTGAGCCCACAGTGCCGCCGCGTGCGCGTGCGATGGCGACCAATGTGGCGCCGGCCCCGACGATCGATCAGATCCTCGACAAGATCTCCGAGCAGGGGATCGAGCAGCTCACTCCAGAAGAGCGCCAGTTGCTTGACGAGCACTCGCGCCGTCTGCGCGACCGCTGATGTTCGTGTTGGTTTCCTTTCTTATAGAAGAGAACGCCTATGCCGCAGCCTGAACTGCTCGAGACCTTTCCCAATCCGTATGCCAATCGGGATTATGAGATCTTCATGACGACGCCGGAGTTCACCTCGCTCTGTCCGTTGGGGGGGATCGAGACCGACGCCGCCGAGCTCGCGTTGCTGAAAGGGGGGGCGCCCGACTTCGCCACGATCAACATGACGTATGTGCCGGACGCCGTCTGTCTCGAGCTCAAGAGCCTCAAGCTCTACCTCTGGAGCTTCCGGAACGATGGGATCTTCTATGAGCGGGTGGTGAACCGGATCCTGGACGATCTCGTGGCGGTCGCGAAGCCCAGGATGATGCGGATCGTCGGGGACTTCAATGTGCGGGGGGGCTTGAAGTCGGTGATCACCGCGGAGTATCGGAAGCCCTGAGCCCGCGGTGCGCGCTGGGCCTAGGGTGGGGGACTCCCCCGGGCTTGGCTCGGCCCGAGGGGGTTGCTATCTTTTGAGGGTTACGGCTGGGTAGCTCAGTTGGTAGAGCAGCGGACTGAAAATCCGCGTGTCGCCAGTTCGATTCTGGCCCCAGCCATTGTAAATCAACGACTTACGAGATTTTGGGTCGTTACAATTCGTACTACATTCGTACTA
>JBMTXT010000058.1:0-11957 GCA_049453775.1 Gemmatimonadaceae bacterium
GCGCTTTTCTTTGTCCCCCATGCACCGCTCTCGATCGGGGTGATCGGGCCCGGTCGTCAGGGCCGATCGGCTACCCTCGAGCTCGCGGCGGCCGCCCTCGTGTGGCGCGGACGGTGGTCTCGATCGCCGCGGCGAGCCGCTGATCGACCCGGTCCACGAGCCCCGCGAGATCGACGTGGAGGGTGAGGTGGCCGATTGCGTGATGCCCCCCAGCACAGAGCGCGGCGGCGATCCGATACCCATCCCGGACCCCGACCCCAAGTCCCGCGACCAGATCCAAGGTCAGGGCGAGTGCCGGGAGGCTCCGGATCGGAATTCGCCGTGCGCGCCCCTGGCGTCCCTTGGGGCCATTTCCCCCATCTGAGGCGACCCCACCTATCCTCGACAGCAGATTATCGAGCTGTTTTGGGGTGATCTCGAGGACCTGCGCCGCTGTTTGGGAGGTGATCGCCCGCATTTCGCCCCGACGAAATTATTCTCAAGAATGAGGATAATTTACGGGAATCGGGTTCATCTGGCCACTCCGGCGGGTCAACGACCGGTCGGCGCGGCCCAACGCACGCCCATCACGACCCGATCGACGCCCGCGCCGCCTTGAGCTGCGCCTTCACCGCCTCGAGCCCCGTACCGCCGGGTATCTCACGGTGCGACAACGACTTCTCCGGCTTCAGCTCCTCGAGGATGTCGGCCCCGAACGCCGCATGCGCCGCCTGGAACTGCGCCAACGGCAGATCCCAGAGCTCGACCCCCGCCTCCTCCGCCTCCCGCACCAACCGCCCCACCGCCCCATGGGCGTCCCGGAAGGTCACCCGCTTCCGCACGAGGTAATCCGCGAGATCGGTCGCCATCAGCCCCCCCGTGACCGCGGCCCGCATCCGCGCCCGATCGAACCGGAGCGTCGCCACACTCCCCGCCACGGCCGGGAGCAAGAGCCCCATCAGGTCGACGGCCTGGAAGAGGATCCGCTTGTCCTCCTGCAGATCCTTGTTGTAGCCGCTCGGGAGCCCCTTCACCGTCGCAAGGAGCGCGACGAGGTCGCCGATCGTGCGACCCCCTGCCCCACGCGCCAACTCCAACGCATCCGGGTTCCGCTTCTGCGGCATCATGCTCGACCCGGTCGAATAGGCATCGCCGAACCGCACGAACCCGAACTCGCTCGAGCCGTACAGGATCAGATCCTCCGCCAACCGCGAGCAATGGACGCCAAGCATCGTGATCGCGTAGAGGGTGTCGGCGATGAAGTCGCGATCCCCCACGGCATCGATCGAATTCGGGGAGATCCGATCGAACCCCAACTCGGCGCGCAACATCTCGCGCGGCACCGCGAAGGCGGAACCTGCGATGGCGCCCGAGCCGAGCGGGAGCACCGAGGCGGTCCGACGCGCGGCAGCGAGCCGCTCGCGATCCCGACCGAGCGCCCAGACATGCGAGAGCAACCAATGCGCCGCCGAGACCGGCTGCGCGCGCTGGAGATGCGTATAGGCGGGCATGATCGCATCGATCTGCGCCTCTGCCTGGTCGATCAGCACCTGGAGCAACGTCGTGAGCTCGGCGTCGAGTTTGGAGAGCGCATCGAGGGTCCAGAGCCGCGCCCCGGTCGCCACCTGATCGTTCCGGCTGCGCCCCGTGTGCAGGCGCCCCGCGGGTTCGCCCGCCTCCTCATGGAGCAGGCGATCGACGAAGGTGTGCACATCCTCATCCGACTGGATCGGCTGCTCGCCATTCGCGATGCGCTGGCCCACCCGGTCCAACCCCGAACGGATCGCGGACACCTCGTCGGGGCGGAGCACCCCGGCGGCGCCAAGGGCGGAGGCCCACGCCTTGGAGAGCTGGATATCGAAGGGCCAGAGACGGAGGTCGACCGTGATCGACCGATTGACCGCCTCGAGCTCCGGGGCAGGGCCCCCGGCGAAGCGGCCGCCCCAGAGTTTGTGAGAAGAACCGTCAGACATGGCGATGCTCAGAAGTGAAAGAGCGCATGAATATGCGGAATATTCAGAAATCGGCGGGGAAGGGAAGGGGCGACCAGGAACGGCGCCCTCAAATCGATGGCGAGGGGCAGCTCAGGGGCGCTTCGCGAGCTGCGTCAGGCGCCGGACGACCCGCTCCCTGGCCGGCTCACTGCGGCAGATGAGGAGGATCGTGTCATCGCCGGCGATCGTCCCCAAGAGGTCAGGACCGACCTCCCGGTCGAGGGCGAGCGCCACCGGCTGCGCACCACTCGTGACGGTCTTGAGCACCGCCAGGACCCCGACCCCCTCGATGCTCGAGAAGAGTTGCGGGAGGATCGCCGCGAGCCCGGCGCGCTGGGCATCCTCGCTCGCGGGCTCACTCACCACATAGCGCACCCCGCTCGCCGTCGGCACCCGCGCGATCCGCAGGTCCCGCAGGTCGCGCGAGAGGGTGGACTGGGTCACATCCAGCCCCTGCCGCAGCAGGATCTGCCGCAGCTCCTCCTGACTCCCGATCGGTCGCTCGGCGATCGCCTCGAGGATCGCCTGCTGTCTGGCACGCTTCGGTCCCGTCACACCACCCTCCAGTACGTTCCCACGAGTCTATCACCGGGGCAGGCTCCCAGGAGCCTCCACCACTCGAAGCTGGAGGCTTTTCGCTTTTAGCTTTCAGCCTTTAGCCTCCAGCTCAAAGCCGCTTGACCTGGCCAGAAAGCATAAATATGATTAATTCGTGCATAAAATTCCAGTCGGGGTCCTCGGGGCCTCGGGGTACGCCGGGCGCGAGCTCTGCGCCCTCATCACCACGCATCCGCAACTCGACCTCGCCTTCGCGACCGCGAACGCGCAGCAGGGGGAATCGCTCGCGCTCCCCGGTGGCCGGTCGATCACCTTCTCCGCGACCGACGCCGCCGATCTCGCCAGCGCGACGCTGATCTTCACCGCGCTCCCGCACGGCACCTCCGTGCAATGGGTCGCGCGCGCACGCGAGGCGGGCGCCAAGGTCGTCGATCTCTCGCACGATCTCCGCATCGGCAATGGCGCGAGCGATGGGATCCCCTACGGCCTCACCGAACTCCGTCGCGAGCAGGTGAAGGGCGCACAGACCGTCGCGAACCCGGGGTGCTATCCCACGAGCGTGCTGATCGCCCTCGCCCCACTGATCGAGCGTGATCTGATCGCTCCCGATGCCGTGGTGCAGATCGCATCGGCGAGCGGCGTCACCGGCGCCGGACTCACTCCGCGACTCGATCTGTTGTTCGGCGAGGTGACCGAGAATTTTCGCGCCTATGGGGTAGGGAACACCCATCGCCATCTCAACGAGATGCGCGCCTTCGCGACCGAACTCGGTGCGCGCTGCGATCTCCTCTTCACCCCGCACCTCCTCCCCGTGGCGCGCGGGATCCTCTCGACGATCACCGTCCCGCTCCGCGCCCCGCTCGACGACGCCCTCGCGCTCTACCGCACCCGCTACGCGAACGAGCCATTCATCGAGGTCGTCGACGACCTCCCTGAGCTCCGCCAGGTGCAGCATCGCAACGTCGCGCGTCTCACCGCGCGCCCTGTCGCGAACACGCGCACCCCGATGCTCCAGCTCTTCAGCGCGATCGACAACCTCGTGAAGGGCGCCGCCGGGCAGGCGCTCCAAAATGCGAACCTGATGCTCGGGCTCGACGAAGCGGCGGGGCTCCCACGATGAGCGTGCGTGTCATCAAGCTCGGTGGCCGCGCGCAGTCCGCGCCCGACCTCTCGCAGCGCCTCCGTGCGGCGTCGGAGACCACGCCGGTCGTCATCGTCCACGGCGGGGGCGATGAGGTCACCGCGCTTCAGCGCCAGATGGGGGTCGAACCCATCTTCGTCCATGGCCGCCGCGTCACGCGCCCTGAGGATCTCGACGCCGTGCGGATGGTCCTCTCCGGCACCGTGAACAAGCGCCTCGTCGCGCAGGGGCTCACCGCCGGACTCCGCGCCGTCGGCCTCAGCGGGGAAGACGCCCACCTTCTCACGGCGCGCGTCACCGATCCCACCTATGGCCGCGTCGGCCGTGAGGTGCGTGCCGACGCCGCGATCCTGAGCGATCTCCTCGCCGCGGGGTGGACCCCCTTCATCTCCCCCCTCGCGCGCGACCGTGAATCACTCGACGGCGCCGGTCTCAACGTGAACGGTGACGATGCCGCCGCGGCGATCGCCGAGTCCCTTGGCGCCGATGAGCTCTGCTTCGTCTCTGATGTACCCGGCGTGATGGAGCAGGGAAGCACGCTCGCGCACCTCGACCGTGCCGCGATCGACGATCTCGTCGCGCGCGGTGTCGCACAGGGGGGGATGCGCGCCAAGCTCGAGGCCGCGCTCGTCACCTTGGGCGCCGGCGTGCAGCGCGTCCGCATCACCGATATCGCGGGGATCACCGATCCCACCGCCGGCACCGCGATCACGCTCTCAGGCGCCGCGGCCAACGCCGTGCGCTTTTAGCCTCCAGCCTTCAGCCTTCAGCCTGTATCAGCATGTCCACCGCCGCACTCTCCGCCACCTCCGACGCCCTCTTGGGGCTCTACCGCCGCGCCCCGATGGAGTTCGTGCGCGGGGCAGGGGTCCATCTCTACGACACCGAGGGCACCGCCTATCTCGACTTCACCTCCGGGATCGCCGTCAACGCACTCGGCTACGATGACCCTGGCGTGAAGCGCGCGATCCTCGAGGCGGCGGAGACCGGGGTCATCCATACCTCGAACCTCTATCGCACTGCGCCGGGTGAGCAGTTGGCCGAGAAGTTGGTGAGCGCTTCCTTTGCCGATCGCGTCTTCTTTTGCAATTCAGGGGCCGAGGCCAATGAGGGCGCGTTCAAGATGGCGCGGAAGTGGGGGCGCCAGGTCGGCGGCGTCGCCAAGCATGAGATCATCGCGCTCCGCGGGGCGTTTCATGGTCGACTCTTCGGGACGGTGGCCGCGACCGATCGTCCGCAGTATCGGAACCCGTTCCGTCCGTTGGCGGGTGGGATCCATATCCATGAGCGGAATCTCGACGAGTTGCGTGAGGTCATCAGCAGTGAGCGCACCTGTGCCGTGATCGTCGAGCCGATCCAGGGTGAGGGCGGGGTGCGCGTGTTGGATCGCACCTTCCTGCAGGGGCTCCGCGAGCTCACCAAGGAACGGAACGTCCTCCTCATCCTCGATGAGATCCAGTGCGGCTATGGGCGCACCGGGACCGTCTTCGCCTACGAGCAGCTCGGGTTCGATCCCGATCTCCTCACCATCGCGAAGCCGATGGCCGCTGGTCTCCCGATGGGGGCCGTCCTCCTCACCGAGGCGGTCGCGCAGGCGATGCAGCCTGGGGATCACGGCACAACCTTTGGTGGTGGCCCCTTCGTCGCGCATGTCGCCAATCATGTCTTCGATCGGATCAGCGATCCCTCGCTCCTCGCGCATGTGCGCGAGATGGAGGCGCTGATGTGTGAGTTGCTCGCGGGTCTCCAGCGTCGGTCCCCCAAGGTCCGCGCGGTGCGCGGGCGCGGCCTCATGTGGGGCGTCGACGTGACCGATCTCGCCAAGGATGTGGTCGGCCGAGCGCTCGAGCAGGGTTTGCTCCTGGTCGGGGCAGGGGATCACACGATCAGACTCCTCCCGCCGCTGGTAATCGGGAGGGAGGATCTCACGCGCGGGATCGAGTTGCTGGAGCGCGCGATCGGCTGACCGGACGCTCCTCGCGCCTCAGACCTCGAACATCTCCCGCAGCACGGCGAGCGCCTTCTCCAACGTCGGCGTCGAGAGCGCGCCGAGTCGTTTCACCAACCGCCCCTGATCGATGGTGCGGAGCTGGTCGAGGACCAGATGGCCCTCCTTCCCCGCGAAGCGTAACGGGATCCGAAAGGGATAGGGGTGACTCCCGGTGGTGAGCGGTGCGACGATCGCCGTCCCCATCCCGGCGTTCACCTCGTCGGCGGAGACGATCGCGCAGGGCCTCGTCTTCCGGATCTCACGACCGCGTGTGGGGGCGAGATCGACCATCCAGACCTCGCCTCGCTGCACCCGACGATTCACCACGACCACTCCTCCTCGTCGAATCGGGTCGGGGTCGGCGCATCCAGCAGCGGGGCTGGCCCATGCTTGGCGATCGACTCCGCCCATCCCGCACGGCGGGCACTCACCGGGGTGATGATGATCGATCCTCCCTCCACCCGGATCTCCACCTCGTCCTCGAGCCCCGCTTGTTCGATCACCGGTTTGGCGAGGCGGATACCGCGGGAATTACCGATCTGGACGAGGCGGGTCTTCATGAAGAGCTCGGGAGAGAAGTTATTACAATGTAATAACCTAACCCCCGGCCGGGCAGTCCGTGGTTCGGGGCGGTGCATGGTGTACGCTGCCACTCTTCCCCCTCGCCAGCGGCATCTTTCAACCGCCTGCCGTACCCGGGCGTAACGCCTCTGCATGGCGTCGGACCCCGTCCGCGCCCATTCTAGAGGAGCAACACTCTCGTTCCTGAATCCCCAATCGCCTTATGCGCCTGATCACCCTTCGCGCCCTCGCGCTCCTCGTCGCCGGCTCCCTCGCCCCACTCTCGGCGCAGACCCCAGTCCCCGCTGCCGTCCGCCTCGACTCGGCCTTCCTCGCCGATTTCCGCTGGCGCAACATCGGCCCCGACCGCGGCGGCCGCTCGATCGCGGCGAGTGGTGTCCGTGGACGGCGGCACGAGGCCTACTTCGGCGCCACCGGCGGCGGCCTCTGGAAGACCCAGGACGGGGGTGAGACCTGGTTCCCCGTCACCGATGGGCAGGTGCGCTCCGCCTCGGTCGGCGCGGTCGCGGTGAGCGAGACCAACCCCGACGTCGTCTACATCGGGATGGGGGAGACGGCGATCCGCGGCAACATCATGCCGGGCGACGGCGTCTATAAGAGCACCGACGGAGGGAAGCGCTGGACCCATATCGGCTTCCGCGAGTCGCACGGGATCTCGAAGATCCGCATCCACCCCACCAACCCCGATATCGTCTACGTGGCGTCGTTCGGGAAGTACAGCGCACCGAGCGAGGAGCGCGGGGTCTTCAAGTCGATCGACGGCGGGAAGAGCTGGCGCCGCATCCTCTTTCGCAACGCGGAGACGGGCGCGATCGATATCGCGATCGACCGCACGAACCCCAACGTGCTCTATGCGGCGCTCTGGGAGGCGTACCGCAAGGAATACCAGATGTCATCGGGTGGGCCTGGCTCGGGCCTCTTCAAGAGCACCGATGGCGGGGAGACCTGGCGCGAGATCACGCGCAATCCCGGCCTCCCCAGCGGCCTCGTCGGGCGGATCGGGGTCGCCCTCACCGCGGCGAATCCCAATCGCGTCTATGCCCAGGTGGAGAACGAGAACGGCGGGCTCTTCATGTCGGACGATGCCGGCGCGACCTGGACGCTCATGAACAGCGACCGCTCGATCCGCCAGCGCGCCTTCTACTACACCCATCTCTTCGCCGATCAGCAGAACGCCGATGTGGTCTATGCGCAGAACACGTCGTTCTTCCGGTCGGCTGACCGCGGCAAGACGTTGACCAACATCGGGAACGGGACGCACGGCGATTTCCACGATCTCTGGATCGATCCCGATGACCCCAAGCACCTCGTCGTCGCGAACGATGGCGGCGGGACCGTCACCACCGACCTCGGGAAGACCTACACCGCGCAGGACTATCCCACGGAGCAGTTCTACCACGCGATCACCACGAAGCACATCCCGTTCCATGTCTGCGGCTCGCAGCAGGACAACAGCACCCTCTGCGTCCCGTACAACTGGAACATCGGCGCGGCCCGCGGCGGGGTGGCGATGTACAGCGGTGAGCGCGGCACTGACAGCACGCGCGGTGGTCCTGGCCCCGGCTATCGCGATCCGACCGCGGGCGGGATGGCGGTGAGCTATGTGGCGGGTGGTGGTGAGCCCGGCTATATCGCCGCCGACCCGCGCAATCCCGATCTCTTCTACTCGGGGACCAACAACGGCGGGTACGTCGACAAGTTCGATCGCCGCACCGGGCTCTCCCGCGAGGTGAACCCCTATCCCTGGTTCTACTCCGGCGAGCCGAGCTCGGCGATCCGCGAGCGGTGGCAGTGGACCTTCCCGATCATCTTCTCGACCGTCGACCCGAAGCGCCTCTATGTCTCGTCGCAGCGGCTCTGGATGACGCGCGACGGTGGCGCCACCTGGCAGGTGCTGAGCCCCGATCTCACGCGGCACGATCCTGCGACGATGGGCAAGTCCGGCGGCCCGATCACCGGCGATATGAATGGTCCCGAGGTCTATGCGACGATCTTCAGCGTCGCCCCCGGGAAGCGGGACGTGAATGTGATCTGGACCGGCTCAGACGATGGGCTCGTGCATGTCACACGCGATGGCGGCACGACGTGGAAGAACGTCACCCCGCGCGAGATGCCCGACTTCGGCCGTGTGAGCCAGATCGACGCCTCGCGCTTCGACTCGGGCATCGCCTATCTCTCGGTGCGGAAGCCGCTCCTCAACGACTTCGCGCCGTACATCTTCAAGACCACCGACTACGGCGCGACCTGGACCAAGATCGTCAATGGGATCCGCGCCGACGATTACATCCATGCGGTGCGCGAGGATGGCACACGGCGCGGCCTGCTCTACGCGGCGGGGCAGCACGGCGTCTACCTCTCGTACGATGATGGCGCGACCTGGCAGTCGCTCCGCCTCAACATGCCCGATGTGCCGGTCGCCGACCTGATCGTCGAGGCGAACGAGTTGGTCATCGCGACCCACGGCCGCGGCTTCTGGGTGCTCGACAACGTCGCCCCCCTGCGGCAGGCCACCTCAGCGGTCGTGGCCCGCGCGGCACAGCTCTTCACCCCGCCCACCGCGGTGCGCTCCGGCGTCTCGGTGCCAATCACTTGGCAGTTCGCCAGCGCGCCCAAGTCACTCGCCCTCGAGGTCCTCGACTCCGCGGGCGCGGTGCTCCGCCGCTGGGAAGGCGATACGGCACGCGCCGCCACCACCGGTGGTGGCCGCCGGCGGGGCGGCGGTGCCAGCACGATCCCCCTTGCCGGTGGGATGCAGAAGCTCGACTGGGATCTCCGGACGACGCCGATCACGAGCTTCCCGGGGATGATCCTCTGGGGTGCCGGGACCGCAGGCCCCGCGGTCCCACCGGGCAAGTACACGGTGCGCCTCGTCGCTGATGGACAGACCCTCACCGCGCCGCTCCGCGTCGTGAGGAACCCGCTCCTCCCCGAGGTCACCGACGCCGACCTCCACGCGCAGTATCAGTTCGGGCGGAAGGTCCGCGACCGCACCGAACAGGCGAACCAAGCGGTCATCGAGATCCGCCGGGTGAAGGCGCAGCTCGATGACCGACTCACGCGGAGCGACGACGCCCAGCTCCGCACCGCCGCCGGTACCCTGCGCACCAATGCCGCCGGCGTGGAGGAGAACGTCTATCAGGTCCGGAACCAGAGTGGCCAAGACCCCCTCAACTTCCCGATCAAGGTCAACAACCGCCTCGCGAACCTCCTCGCGATGTCGGAGCGCGGCGACGGCCGGCCGACCACCTATATGCCCGAGATCTTCGGGATCCTCTCCGCCGAGCTCAAGGGATACGAGACGACCCTCGCCACGATCTGGCAGCGCGACCTCTCGGCTGTGAATGTGCAGCTCGTACGCCTCGGCCTCCCGGCCGTGGATCCCAGGTGCACCGAGGTGAAGGGGTGCAAACCGGCGATGTAGGTCGAGGTCGATCCTCAACCAATCGCCCTCGGCGCGCGTAACCCCGGGCACGATGTCCCGACTCCTCCGTTCCCTCGCGCTCTGCATGCTCGGCGCGTCCGCGGCACTCGCCCAGGACGCGCCGACGCTTTCTGCCCCAGCGCCGGCCGCCTACATAAATCCTGAAGCGGCCCCGCGCCCGAGCATGCGTCCCACCAAGGTGACGCGCGCTCCACGTATCGATGGGGTGCTCGACGAACCGGAGTGGCGCACCGCCGAGGTGCTGACCGACTTCCGGCAGCAACTTCCCAATACGGGGCTCCCCGCGAGGTTCCGCACGGAGGTGCGGGTCCTCTACGACGAGGACCATCTCTACATCGCCGCGGAGAACTTCGACCCTGAGCCGCAGCGGGCGATCAGCGCCGGCCTCGAGCGTGATTTCAACACCGGCGACAGCGACATCTTCGGACTCGCGCTCGACACCTTTCACGATCGGCGCAACGCCTTCCTCTTCGCGATCAACCCGCGGGGCGGGATCCGTGACGAGCAGGTCTTCAACGATTCGCGCATCGTCGTCGAGGCGTGGGAGGGGATCGTCACCCTCAAGACGCGGATGACCGACTCCTCGTGGATCGCCGAGCTCGCGATCCCGATGCGCACCCTCCGCTTCGATGGATCGCTCCCCGTGCAGGACTGGGGCGCCAACTTCATCCGCCGCGTGCGGCGCGTGAACGAGACCTCGTACTGGGCGCCGCTCGAGCGGCAGTATCGTCTGCACCGCATGTCGAAGGCGGGGACCCTCGCCGGGCTCCAAGGGATCCAGCCGGGCCGCAATCTGCAGGTGAAGCCCTATGCCGTGGCGAGCGACTCGCGTGGGGCGCAGGTCCCCACCGCCGCCCTCGGGACGGCGCGCGATGCGGGGCTCGACGTGAAGTATGGCCTGACCCCCTCGATGACCCTCGATGCGACCTACAACACCGACTTCTCCCAGGTCGAGGTCGATCAGGAGCAGGTGAATCTCACCCGCTTCTCCCTCTTCTTCCCCGAGCGGCGCGAGTTCTTCATCGAGAATGCCGGGTCGTTCGTCTTCGGTGACACCGAGGAGCGGAACTACCGCATGGGGGCGGGGCCGCGCGACTTCACCCTCTTCAACTCGCGGCAGATCGGGCTCACCGCCGATGGTCGCCCCATCCCGATCGTCGGGGGCGGGCGCATCTCTGGACGCGCTGGCGCGTGGGAGCTCGGTCTCCTCGATATGCAGACCCAACGCTCGGATGCCCTGCCTCCGGAGAACTTCTCCGTCGTGCGCGCGCGCCGACAGGTGGCCGCCGCGTCCGATGTCGGGATGCTCGTCCAGCGCCGCGCCGCGACCGACGGCACCGGACGTGAGAATCTCAGTTATGGGTTCGATGCCAATCTGCGCCCGACCACCGCACTGATCCTCAACGCCTACGCTGCCGCGAGCGAGGCAGGCGGAACGGCGTCCGACGGCTACACCGCGCGCCTCTCCGCGTTCTATCGCGATGCCTTCTGGAATGGCGGTGCGATGTGGAAGCGCGTCTCCGAGGACTTCGATCCCGGGATCGGCTTCGTGCGCCGCCGCGACATGGATCAGGCCTATGCGACACTCGGTGTCCATGCGCGACCCAAGTGGAAGGGGATCCAAGAGGTCGCCCCCTATGTGGAGGTCGATCACATCACCGACCTCCGCGGTGCGCTCGCCACACGCAATGTCGAGGCAGGGGTCGATCTCCAGTTCCAACCCGATGGCAATCTCAAGGTCATCGTGAAGGATCAGTTCGATCGCCTCGACGAGCCGTTCACCGTGGTGCCTGGGCGAAGTGTGCCCGTGGGCGGCTATGGCTGGCGCGAGGTCAATCTCAGCTACACCACCGGTCGCGCGCGTCCGGTCTTCGGGACCGCGAGTGTCTCGAGTGGTGGCTTCTATGACGGGACCAAGCGAAGTGTCGGCGCGACCCTCACCTGGCGCCCGCGCTACGACCTCCTCTTCGAGGCCAACTACACGCGGAACGACATCACCCTCGCCAGTGGGCCCTTCCTCGCCGACATCGGGCGCTTGCGCGTCCGCTACGCCTGGTCCACCACGCTCTTCGGGAGTGCCTTCGTCCAGTACAACGCCCAGTCGGACACCTGGGTGACCAACGCGCGGCTGAACTATCGATATGCCCCGCTGAGCGATCTCTTCCTGGTCTATACCGATCGCCGAGTCGGCGGGGTGGGTGGGGCGGCCGGGATCCTCGGGGAGCGCACCGTGGCGCTCAAGTTCACGAGGATGCTGGCGTTCTGAGGTCT
>JBMTXT010000059.1:0-11787 GCA_049453775.1 Gemmatimonadaceae bacterium
GCTTCCGGCATCATTGGATCCCGCGCGAGGGGGCCTCGCGCACCCTGCTCCTCTTGCATGGGACCGGGGGGAACGAGACCGATCTCCTCTCGCTCGGCGAGATGATCGATCCGGCGGCGAATCTGCTGAGCCCGCGCGGGCAGGTCCTGGAGCATGGGATGCCGCGGTTCTTCCGGCGGCTGGCGGAGGGGGTGTTCGACCTGGACGACCTGCGCATCCGGACCGATGCGCTCGCCGAGTTCATCACCGCGGCGGCGACGACCTATGGCGTCGCGATCGAGACCCTGGTGGCGGTGGGATTCTCGAACGGCGCGAACATCGCGGCGAGCGTCATGCTCCAGTGCCCTGCCGCCCTCCACGCGGGGATCCTCCTCCGCGCGATGCTCCCCTTTGAGCCCCCCGCGGTCCCGGACCTGCGGGCCCATCGGGCGCTGCTCCTCTCGAGTGCCAACGACCCGATCGTCCCGGTCGCGCAACCGGAGCGCCTGGCGGCGCTCCTCCGGTCGGGGGGTGCGGCGGTGACGCTCGAGTGGGTGCCCGGCGGGCATCAACTCACCCGAGCCGACCTCACGCACGCCCAGCGGTGGCTCACGCGCCCCTGAGGGCGCGCCTCACTTCTTCTTGGCCGGACCGCGCTTCCTACGCGACGTCGAGCGCGTGGCCCCCGACCGCTCCTGCGCGCGCTTCCGCTTCCGTGCGGCCCGCTTCGCCACCTCGGCGCGCGTGCGCTTCAGATAGGTCGCCGTGGGCTCCATGATCGAGCCCCGGCACCGTGGCGCCCCACAGCGACACCGATAGCGACGCTCGTCCTCGGCGGTCTCGTCCCCACTCCGCTCATACGCGTAATCGTAGTTGAGCTCCTCCCCGACGGGGATGTCGCGCAGCGCGAAGATGTAGACGCGCCCCCTCTCGATCTCCGTTTCGCAATTGGGATCGCAGGAGTGATTGATGAATCGCGCCTCGTTCCCGCCGCGCGACGCATCGATCACCGTCCGGCTGGTGACCGCGAAGAGGAAGGTGTGATGCTCGCGCATCGACTCATCGTCATAGCGGGCATCAGCGACCGGGTGCGAGATCCGCTCCCCCGTATACTCGATCAGACGCTCGCCCTTCGTGATCGGACGGATCGCGAAGGCGCCCTTGCCTGCGATCGCCGATTGCCGAATCTCAAAAGCCAGTGGAGTGGACATGGGGCGGGAATCTAATCAGCGCCTCAATGCCCTCCCGATCTCGAGCCCCACATAGAAGGTGCGCCTGGGTGCGGGCTCCAGGACGCGCCCGAAAGCGCCGTTGAGCGTGACCGCACCGATGGTCGGTTGGTCGAGGAGGTTCTGCACCGCAACGAAGGGCTCGACCGTCTGCGCCCCGATCGGCCCGCGCCACGAGGCGCGGAGCTGGAGTACGCCGCGCCCCCAGCCGGGGACCCGCACGGTATTCGCATCGTTCCCCCAGAGCGCCGACTGTAGCGTGTGATCGGCGTCGAGGGCGAACCCGGCGTGCGTGATGCGCGCGCCGAGACGGACCGAGGTCCGCGGGACTCCCGCGAGTCGATTCCCATCCAGCGTGTCGCGTGCCGGCGCCGGCCGCGTGGCAGAGGGCACGCGATAGGTCACGAAGGTGTAGTCGGCCCGTGTCCAGGCGGTGCGGAGCTCCACGGCACGGTGCGGGGCCACAATCACCCCCACCTCGGCCCCACGGCTCCGCGTGCGTCCTGCGTTCTGGAAGAAGGCACGGCCATTGGTCTCCAGATACTGGACGATGGCATCGCGGGCGCGGGCGTCGAAGACCGCGACCTCGTAGCGGAGGTGTGACCCCCCGACGGTCCCCCGCACCCCGACCTCGAGGGTGGCCGTCTGCTGTGGCCCGAGGGCGGGATTGAATCCCCCGAGCGCCTCAGGGCGGGCATTGAGTTCGGTGGTCGTCGGCGTCTCGAACGCGGTCGACCAGTTGAGATAGGGGGCGACCGCGGGATGCGGACGGAGCACCACCCCCAGATGTCCGCTCCACGCCTGCATCGTGCGCCGCCCCGAATCATCGTCGCCGTCCCCGGCGAAGCGATCGTCGATGGCGAAGGTGAGATGGTCGAGCCGGCCACCAGCACTCAGGGTCATCCAGTCCCAGGGGTCGATGAGCCATTGGGCGAAGGGGCCGACGCTCGTGACGACCTCACGCTGCTCGAGGAGGAGCGTGTCGGTGGGGAGCTCACGCGCGCCGGCGGTCGCCCGCCAGTTGCGCCGCCAGTCGCGGGAGCGCTGCAGATCCACCCCGCTCGTGAGCTGTCCAAGCCGCGCGCCCGTTCCGAGCGCGCGGGTCCCCTCAGCGCGCGCCCCGGTGACCACCCGATCGATGGTCGAATAGATGCCGTTCGTCGGTCCAGCGGGTGCCGGGGGCGGGGTCGCGAGGGGATTGTCCACCGTCCGACCCTGCCCGTAGAGACTCAGGTTCCACGTATGCGGCCCCTCCCCCCCTCGGAGACGGGCGGAGAGATGCCGCTGCGCGATCGCGCGTCGTGCGCCGCGCCGGACATTCGCGAGCGCAGCCGTATCGGGATTGCGCGCGTACTCCGCGAGGGTGAGGGCGCCCGGATTGAACGCCATCGGTGTCTCGGCGAGTCCGGTGCGCAGCTCGAGGACCCGTGCCCCGCCGAGCGCCCGATCGAGGGCGAGCGAGAGCTGCTCCGTCACGAAGGCACTGTGCTGCCGGAACCCGTCGGAGGAGGTCCGCGAGAGGGAGAGCGCGCCGACGGTCGCGGCCCCACGTCCACTCAGACGCAGCTGCGATTTTCGCAATCCGAACGCGCCCTGAAGCACCCGCACCGTCGCCCCGAGGGGATCGGGGGCCGAGAGATCGGTGGTGAAGCTGAGCACGCCCCCCGAGCCATTGCCGTACAGCGCCGACGCCGACCCGCGGAGCACTTCGACGCGACCGATCGCGGCGAGATCGATGTTGGTCAGCTGACTCTGGCCGTCGGGCAGGGATTGTGGGATCCCGTCGAGGAGGACCTTCACCCCGCGCACGCCGAAGTTCGCTCGACTCCCCGCCCCACGAATCGAGAGTCGTTGATCGACCGCCGCATTGTAGCGATTGGCGATCACGACGCCCGGGATGTTGGCGAGCGCCTCATCGATGCCGAGGGTCGCCTGGCCACGGCGCAGGTCGCGGAGCTCCTGCGTCCCGACGGCCCAGGGGAGGCGCGGGAGGGGTTGCGCGCGCCCCGTCACCGTGACCTGCACCGGGGCGATGACCTGCGCACGGAGGGAGTCGCGCCGCGTCGAATCGATCGGAGCAGACCACTGGGCCGGCAACGGCGTCGACGCCGGCAGCAGGAGTCCGACCAATGCGATCACCGCACCGATCCCCCGACGCCCGCCCGACCGCATCAGCTCGTGGCGGGGCGAAGGAAGAGCCGACGCAGCTGCGTCCAGACGCGGCCGAGCAGGCGCGCCTGCCGCCGTTCATCACGCGCCGCCTCGCGCACCAACGCCCGCCAGGCGTGCCGCATCAGGTGGGCGTCGCGGAATCGATCGGCGGGATCGGCCGCCAACGCGCGGCGTAGCCAAGCGCGCAGATGGGCATCGAAGTGATCGAGCTCCATCCGACCGGCGAGTTGCGCCGCGAGGATCGTCTGGCCATCGGCCCCCGCGAAGGGAGGCTCGCCCGTGAGCGCGTAGATCACGATCCCCGCGATGGCGAAGAGGTCGGTCTGCACTCCCTGCTCCTCGCCGAGCAGCTGCTCCGGCGCCGCGAAGGCTGGCGTGCCCGAGGCGCCGGCGAGCTCGCCCCCCATCGCATTCGCGATTCCGAAGTCGGCGATCCGCCATCGGCGATACCGATCGATCAGGATGTTCTCGGGCTTGAGGTCGCGGTGGATGATCCCAGCCGCATGCGCCACCGCGAGACCGTCGAGCACGGAATCGATCTGCGGCCCGATCGTGGCCAGGGTCTGCGGTCCATCGCGCCGGACCAGATCGGCGACCGACCCTTCCTCCTCGAGCTCCATGATGTACCAGTTCACCTCCCCCTTCGCATCCCACGCGAAGATCGGGACGATCGCCGGATGCTGCAGCTGCGCCGCCAGCTGCGCCTCGCGCCGGAAGCGCGCGACCGCGACCGCGTTCCGCGCGACGGTGGGGTGCAACATCTTGAGCGCCACCTCCCGCTCGAGCGAGAGGTCGCGGACGCGCCACACGGATCCGTAGGTGCCCGACCCGAGCGGCGCGAGCACCTCGTAATCGTCCCCGGTGGCCCAGCGGAGGCGATCCTCCTGCGAGACCTCCTCCCCCTTCTCGGCGCTCGGCACGGCAAGAGCCGAGGTACCGGAGATGCGCTCGATGCGACGAAGCATCCCCGCGACGCTCGAGAAGCGATGCCCCGGATCGGCAGCGAGCATCTGATCGACGAGCTCGGCCACGGAGGCCGGCACCTCGGGACGCGCGATGCCCAGCGGCGGGATATGGCCAGCGACCGGCACCTCCCCCGTGAGCATCGTGAAGGCGACTGCACCGAGCTGCCACTGATCCGACCCATGGGTGGGGTGCCACTCACTCCCCCACTCGGGGGCCCACGGGGTCCGTCGCTTGTCCGGGGTGACCCCCGCCGGGATCTCGTCGCGCGGGATCGCCCACGGCCACCCGAGGAGCCAGACGCGGCCGGTCGGCGTGAGGTAGGTCGTCTCCGGCCCGAGCGCCCCATGCGTCGCGCCCGAGTCGTGCAGATAGGCGAGCGCGGAGCCGACCAATCGGATGATGCGCAAGGCGACCGGGACCGTCTCCGCGCCGGAGCGCCGCAACCGCTCCCCCATCGTCTGCCCCGTCACCCAGCGCCGGAGATATCCCGGGCCACGCGGACTCCCGGGATGCTGTTGCCAGAAGTGATAGGTGGTCGGGACACTCGGATGGTTGCGCTGCGCGAGCTGCCGCGCCTCGCGAAACAGCCAGGCGTGGTGCGCCGGATCGGGGGCCGTCACCAGCGCGAGGGACCGTCCGAGCGCGTCGATGATCTCCTGCGCGTGCCGATACGGGGTGGAGACCCCACCCGCCCCCCACCGCCAATCGGGGGGGAGGGTCCAGGTCGCGACGTGCGCGGGCACGCCGGTCGAGGGGCGATTCGGGACCGAGGGATCAGCGGTGGCCATCGGGCGCGAAAGATATCGCGGAGGAGGGTGGGGCCGCGGCGAGCCGCACCGTCAATGTCGCCCCCTGTCCCGGCTCGCTGGCGGCGGTGATCGTCCCCCCCCACCGCTCCACCAGGCGCCGACTCACCGCGAGGCCGAGCCCGCTCCCGCTCGTGCGGGTGGAGAAGTGCGGTTCGAAGATCCGCAGGAGCAACGCCGCATCGATCCCATGGCCATCGTCCGTCACCGTCACCGTGGCCCCAGCGTCCGCCATCGGGGTGACCACGAGTCGGACCGTGCGCGCCTGCGCCAACCGCGCGTTCTCGAGCAGGTTCATGAGCACGTCGCGGAGCGCCCGTTCCTGCGCGGCGACGAGGAGCGCCCCCTCGGGGATCTCGCTCTGCCACATCACCTCGCTGGCGCCGAGCCGCTCGAGCGTGACGAGATCCCGCGCCACCGCGGCGAGATCGACGGCGACCGGGGCCGCATCCTCGAGGGGAGCGAGTCCATACCGACTGAAGGTGCGTGCGATCTCATCGAGCCGGTCGATCTCCGCGAGGATCCGCCCGGTGGTCGTCTCGAGCACCGCATCGAAGTCGACCCGCCCATCGTGCCGCGCCCGACGCAGATGTTGCACGCCGAGCCGGATCGGGGTGAGGGGGTTCTTGATCTCGTGTGCCACCTGGCGCGCCATCTCCCCCCAGGCGAGCACGCGCTCCGCGCGCACGAGTTCGCGCCGACTCTCCGCGAGCTCGACCGTCATCCGGTCGAACGCCCGGAACACAGGCACGAACTCCGCCGGGGGGGGCTCCACGGGCGCCGGGGCGCCCTCTGCACGCGCGAGGGCGAGTGCACGCTCCCGGAGCGCCCGGATGGGGCGCGAGAGCTGCCGTGCGCCGACCCCGCTCGCCGCCAAGGCGATCAACCCGCCGAGGCTCAGCGCGAAGAGGAGGAAGATCGTGAGGTCGTCACGCTGCCGATCGAGGAGCCGATCATCGAGCCGCGCGGGCGCCGCCAAGACGAGGGCGGTCCCATCGGGCGCCTGCGCGGCGCGATACCCGAGCCGGACGACCTCGCCCCCCACCGAGGTGAGCGCCCCCGCCGAGGGCTCCTCGCCCTGCGCCAGCGTCAGCGCCACCTCCGCCGGGAGCAGGCGGCCGAGCGGCGCGAGGGCATCGAGGAGGGGATCGCTCGTGGAGGCGAGGATGCCATCGGCATAGAGGAAGAGCGGCGTCTCGAAGCGTGCCGCGGCCGCGGAGAGCTCCTCGGCGGAGGCGGCCGCCGCGATCCCGCGGAGCGTCTCACGTACGACGAGGTCGCGTCGCTGCGCGTCCTCCACCTGCAACCGTTGGAACGACCACCAGCCGAAGAGCGCGGAGGGGATCACGAAGGCGGCGAAGAGCGCGAAGGACAGGCGGAACCGGAAGCTCCGCAGGAGGTCGCGGCGACGTTGGCGCCACCACCGCGGGAGCAATCCATCGGCCACCAGCACCAGGATCCCGAGCGTGCCGAGGATCGCGAGATCGAGGAAGACGAGGAGGGTCCCGCGCATCACGAGCGCATCGAGCGATCGCAGCTCCACGGTGGCATGGATCCGCCGCGTCGGCGTCTCGGCCGCCGGGAGATACCAATCACCGTGGAGCTCGGTGCCATCGCGCTCCCACCGCTGGGAGGTCCCCGCGGGGACCGGGAGCCGCGGGCTCTGCCCGAGGGCCAGGCGATAGGGGGGATCGACCGTGGGCGGGGGCGCGAACCCGAGCAGAGTGCCGAAGGCGTCGGGTCGCACGAGCGAGGTCGCCGGGGCGAGGACCACGGTGGTGACCGTTCCGTCGGCGTGCGGGACCGCGAGGACCAGATGGCGCCCCGGCTCCCCCGCAACCTCGCGGATGAAGGCGGCCCCCGTCGCCCGCGCTTCGTCGGCGAATCGTTCGACCCCGGCGGTGATCCCCGGGGCCCGACGCACGCGGAGCTCCGCGAGCAGTCCCCCGTCGGGCGCCCAGGTGGCGACCTCCGCCGGGCGGGCCGCCGCGGCGAGGTCCGTGGCGGTGTACTCCTCAAGGAGCGCGACGCGACTCCGCGCCGCAAACCGCGGGTCGAGTCGTTGCGCATAGCGCTCGAGGAGGGTGATCCCCGTCGGATCGCTCGCGGAGAGGCTCCGGATATCCGCGGCGGCAAGGGCGACGCGGTCACGCACGGTGGCCGTCCAGATCGTCGCGACCGACCCACAGGCGGCGACGATCGCCACCGGGAGCACCAGGGTCCGGCGGCGCTTGGTGAGCGCCAGGGCGACGATCGCGGCGATCCACAGCAGCGGGAAGGTGGCGGGGAGTCGACCCGGCCCGGTGATGACGAGCGGGGTGAGGACCGCGGTGACGATCGCGATCGCGGGGGCGACCCCTCGTGGCACGCCGATCCAACCGCGTACGATCGGCCGGCCGGCTGCCACCCCGGCGAGGAGCACCGTCACCGCGGCGAGGAAGATCGGGACCTGCCAGGCGACCCAGAGGGGGAGCGGGATCCCGGTGGCCGGGACTTGGATCCCCCGGGCGAGTTCCCGCAGCAGGAAGGGGCCGATCCCCGCCACGAGGAGCACGAGCCCCACCGCCACCCGACGGCTCCGCGGACGGATCCCCTTGCGCCGCACGGTGAGCAAGCCGAGCAGGGCGAGCGCGCTGCTACTCGCGAGCGCCGCCGCCGTCCCGGTGAACGGTCCGCCGAACCCCGTGAAATAGACCACCGGGTCGAACCAGACCGAGCGATTGGAGAAGGTGTTGAACGGGGTGAGCAGCACCACCCCGACCAGGACCCCGAGCGTGGCGATGCGCGGACCCACGCCGCGCCCGCGGTGCCAGACCTTCGCGATGGCCACGATCGCAAGGAGGGCGAGCCCCAGGAGGACGTACCAGCGCACCCGCTCGGTGGTCGCGAGCTCCTGGGCGTCACGCGAGGCCATCGCCCCGCGCGCGGCGAGGATCGGACGCCCCGCCATCTCGAGCACCACCGCCCCCGGCACCCCCGCAGCCGCGGCGACCTCCCCATAGGCGAAGTCTTCGGCCTCGACCGAGATGAGGGTGCGGTCGAGGGGGCGACTCAACCCCAAGGCAGGGGCCGTCCCATGCAGCAGCGTCGTCGCCACACCGAGCCGGTCCCCCTCGAGATGGGCGGCGTAGAGCACCACGTAGAACGGAGTGACGATCGCCCCCACCGGCCCCCGTAACGAATCGAGCGGCACGACGAGGCGTCCGCTCCAGGCGAACGGGCGCCCCTCCTGTGCGACGATGACCGCGCGATCGACCGATGCGGGGAGGAGCCCTCCGATCTCGCGGAAGGCCGCCGCCCGATCCCGCGAGAGCTGCGTGGCGCGCCGCGCCGCCGCCACCAGCCGCTCCCCTTCCGCCACGACCTCGGCCCGCAGCGCCTCCCCCGGGACCGAGGCCTCCACCGGTGCGGGGCGCGCACGTTCCGTCGCCACCCGCTGCAGGCGGAGCTGCTGCTGCACGGTGAGGACGACGAGCCCCCAGCCGACTAGCGCCGCGATCGTGCGACGCCGACGCGTCACCGCCCCTCGGCGGAGCTCCCAGGTCAGCAGCAGCACCGCCCCCGCAAGCGGACCGACCGCGAGGAGCGATGGGGTCCGGACCCAGAGCGCACCGGAGAGGAGGATGATCCAGATCGCGAGGAGCGAGCGCGTCACGCGAGGAAGATACCCCGCCGCTCGCCGACCAGCGCCGGCCCCCCGGTCGACCGGAGGTCCCACAGCTAGATTCCAGAGATGGTCCGGTTCGCCTCCCTCCTCCTCGTCGCGCTCCTGCTCCCATGGCGCGCGGATGGGCAGGTCACCGTACTGGAGGAGGGGACCTTCTCCCTGCTCCAGCGCGGGGTGCGCATCGGGCGCGAGGACTTCAGCATTCGCCGGGTCCAGAGCTCCTCGGGGATGACGATGATCGCGCAGGCGAACGTCGTCACCGGGGAGGTCCGCCGCACCGTCGCCCTGAGCGTCGATTCCGTCGGGTACCCCCTGCGCTACTCGCACGAGACGTTCCAGGCCGGCCGCTCCGCGGAGACCGCGACCGGGGAGTCCCGCGGGACCCTCTGGTCGGGGCGCACCGTGAGCCTCCTGGGCGAGTCGGCCCGCGAGTTCCGGTTGCCGCCAGGCACCCTCGCCAGCGACGACGACATCGCCCATCAGGTTTGGTTCCTGCTGCGGTTCCGCACCGAGGGGCCGATGGAGCGGATGGCCCCGCGCGCCTTCACGCTCCAGGCGGTGACGCTCGCACCGGCGGGGAGTGAACTCCTGCGGATCGGGTCCGCCGATGTCGCCGCCCAGCGCTGGGCGATCCGCGTGGGGGATGAGGTGATCCAGGAGGTTTGGACCGATTCACGCGGGCGCCTGCTCCGCGTGCGCCTGCCCGCCCTCGACCTCGATGCGGTGCGCGACGACCTCCCGCAGTGAAACACTCGGTGGGCCCCGTGCGTATGACTTCCCGGGGCTTCCCCCCTTCTTCTAAACGAGACCAGGTACCTCCGTTGACCCGATCGTTCCGACATGCGTTCGTCGCTCTCTGCCTCGCGAGCCCCCTCGCGGCGCAGGGCACGCGGACGACCCTCTCGCTGACCGAGGCGCTCGACCTCGCCAAGCGCAACAACCCCGCCTATCTCCAGTCGATCACCGGCCGCACACGGGCAGGAGCGGCGTTGCGCTCCGCCTACGGCGCCCTCCTCCCCAGCGCCGATGTGTCGTTCGGCTCGAGCTTCCGTGAAGGACGCCCGCAGTTCTTCGGCGGCCTCGCCTTCGGTGCCACCTCCGACATCGTCTCCTCGAGCTGGGGGCTGGGGGCGAACACCCAGCTCAGCCTCAATACGATCAACACCATCCGCCGGGCGAACGCCGCCCTCGATGCCGCCGAGGCCGAGGTGGAGGCCGCGCTCTTCAACCTGCGGTCGGGGGTCACCACCCAGTTCATCGGGGCGTTGCAAGCGCAGGCCCGCGCCGCGCTCCAGGATTCGCTCGTCGGGCAGCAGCAGCTCCTCCTCGACCTCGCGACGGCGCGCGCGGGGGTGGGGCAGCTCACCTCGCTCGATGTGAAGCGCGCCGAGGTCGGACTGGGGACGCAGCAGGTGGCGGCGCTCCGCGCCCGCAATGCCGCAGCCGTCGCGCGACTGCAGCTCTTCCAGCAGATCGGCGTCGCGATGCCGGCCGGGGTCACCCTCGTCGCCGATCTCCCGGTCGACGCCCCGACGTTCGTGCTCGACGACCTCCTCAGCACCGCCCGCTCGGCGAACCCGTCGCTCCGGGCGCTGCAGGCGCAGGAACGGGTCGCCGCCGCCGGCGTGAGTGCGGCGCGCGCGGCCTACACCCCCACCCTCTCGCTCTCGGCGAATGTCGGTGGGGTCGCGCAGCGTCAGACCGACCTCGCGCCGGCCTTCGCCCAGGGCGCCGCGCAGGCCGCGGCCCAACGCGCCAGCTGTCTCACGACCGACTCGGTCCGGGTCGGCGCAGGGCTGCGTTCCATCGGGGCGCAGTGTGCCGCCATCACCTTCGGACCCGCGCAGGAGGCGGCGATCCGCGCCGGCAACGCGAGTTCGCCCTTCGACTTCACGCGGAACCCGTACACCCTCTCCCTGGGGCTCTCCCTCCCCCTCTTCGACGGGTTCGGTCGCGAGCAGCGGCTCCAGGAGGCGAACGCCTCGCGGACCGATGCGCGCTACGGCGTCCGTCGCCAGGAGCTCGCCCTCACCGCCGAGGTGACCTCGGCCTTCGTGACGCTCGAGGCGGCGTACGAGACGGTGCAGCTCCAGTCCCGCAACGCGGGGACGGCGCGCGAGGCCCTCACGCTCGCCGAGCAGCGGTACAAGGTCGGAAGCACCACCTTCGTCGACCTCACCACCTCGCGCGCGGAGTACGAGCGCGCGGAGACCGACCGCATCGACGCGGTCTACGAATTCCATCGGGCGTTCGCGGCACTCGAAGCCGCCGTGGGACGCACCCTCCGCCCCAACTGAGACCGCTGTGACCAAGCGAACCAAGATCATCCTCGGCGCCGTCGGCGTCCTCCTCGTGGGCGGCACCATCGCCCAGTCCATCGCCAAGTCCCGCGCCCAAGCCACCGAGGTCCGGATCGAGGCGATCGGCCTGCAGGACCTCGTGGCCTCCGTGACGGCGAGCGGCCAGGTGCAGCCGCGCACAAAGGTTGACATCTCCTCGGACATCACCGGGCGCATCACCCGGCTCGCCGTGAAGGACGGGGACACGGTCAAGGCGGGGCAGTTCCTCCTCCAGATCGATCCCACGCAGTTCGAGGCGCAGGTGCAGCGGGCCGAGGCGGCGTTGGCGAATGCGCGCGCGAGCGCGGCGCAGGCCCGGGCCAACCTCCTCCAAGCGAAGCGCGACCTCGAGCGGCAGCAGCAGATCCGTCAGACCAACGCCGATCTCGTCTCCGCCCAGGAGATCGAGCGCCTCGAGACGCAGCTGGAAGTGAACGACGCGCTGGTCGAGGCCGCCGCCGAGAACGTCAAGCAGGCGGAGGCCTCGCTCAAGGATGCGCGCTTCCAGCTCTCGCGCACGACGATCTATGCACCGATGGCGGGGCGCGTGACCCGGCTCAACGTCGAGGCCGGGGAGACGGCGATCATGGGGACGCTCAACAAGGATGCGGCGACCCTCCTCACGATCT
>JBMTXT010000060.1:0-11748 GCA_049453775.1 Gemmatimonadaceae bacterium
CCCCTCGAGGGCGCGTCCACCCTCGCCCATCCCGAACATTCGATCATCCTCGCCGCGCACCGTCACTGGATCCCGGTCACGGTACATGCCGCCCTCGGCGCCGAGATCATCCATCAGCACCCGACCGCCGATGGTGCCGCGATCGGTGACACGAGCCACCGCGACTTCCGTCGCCTCGCCGCCTCCTGCGACGACCTCCACCAGGGCGGCGTCGTGCTCAACCTCGGGAGTGCGGTGATCATGCCCGAGGTCTTCCTCAAGGCGCTCACGGTCGCGCGGAACCTCGGGGCGGGCCGGCCGATCGAGTTCACGACCGTCGACTTCGACATGCAGCGGCATTACCGGCCGCGGATGAACGTGGTGCAGCGCCCGGTGCTCGCCGGCGGGACCGGCTACGAGATCACCGGGCACCACGAGCTGCTGATCCCCCTCCTTGGCTGGGCCGTCGCCGAGGCGCTCGACGCCGGTTGAGCTGGCGGGGGGAGTGGGAGGGATGGGTCGGTCACCAGGGCCGGCCGATCTCCCCCCGCCCCGCTTCAGATCTCGGCGATCCGGGACTTGAGCCGCGCCGCCCGGTCCGGCGCGAAGACCACGAGCACGCCATAGATCAGGAACCCCAGGAGGAGGACGGGGATCGCGAAGCCCAGCAGGATGAAGAGGAGCTTGACGGCGAAGATCGCGAGCAGGGCGAGGACGCCGAGGACGATGACGGTCTTGAGCATGGCGAGAGGAGAGGTGAGGGGGAGCTGTCCCACCCTACGATACCCCCGGGGGCCGGGTTTCACCTCCCGCGCGGCGACCGGACCGCCCGTCACGGGGCGGGATGGTCTCCAGAGACCGGATGAAGCCGAATTGTTGGTACCCTTCATATTACTCTTTTGAAGGTTACCCCACCTCCCATTATCCTCCCCCACCCGGTATCCTCCCCCCAATGCGGTTCCGCAACCCTTCGACGGGCAGGTGAGTCGTGGCTGAGGTCCTCTACCAGATCATGGGTCGGCATCGTGCCGAGCCCCTCCCGGAACGGAAGCCTTCGTGGCTCAAGGTGAAGGCCCCGGGGGGCGAGAACTACCTCCGTCTCAAGAAGCTCATGCGGGAGCTCGACCTCCATACGGTCTGCGAGGAGGCGCACTGCCCGAATGTCGGCGAGTGCTGGGAGCATGGCACCGCGACCTTCATGATCCTGGGGGACGTCTGCACGCGGAACTGCGCCTACTGCGCCGTGTCCCATGGGCGTCCGCCGAGGTTCGATCCCGCGGAGCCGAGCCGGGTGGCCGAGGCGGCCCAGAAGATGAGTCTCCGGCATCTCGTCATCACGAGCGTCGACCGCGACGACCTCCCCGACTTCGGGGCGTGGGCCTTCGCCGAGACGATCCGTCAGGTGCACGAGGCGGTGCCCGGGTGCTCAGTGGAGGTGCTCGTCCCGGACTTCCAGGGCGACGCCGACGCGATCCGGACCGTGCTCGAGGCGCGCCCCGAGATCTATAACCACAACACCGAGACCGTCCCGCGCCTCTACAAGAAGGCGCGCCCCGGCGGCCGGTATGAGCGCGTCCTCGAGATCTTCCGCCTGAGCAAGCGGCTCGCCCCCGACATCCCCACCAAGACGGGGATCATCCTCGGGATGGGGGAGACCAACGAGGAGGTGCTGCAGACCATGCGCGAGCTGCGCGAGGTCGACGTCGACATCCTCACCCTCGGTCAGTACCTCCGGCCGTCGGACGATCACATCCGCCTCGACCGCTACGTCACCCCCGCGGAGTTCCGCATGTTCTACGAGGAGGGGATGGCGATGGGGTTCAAGCACGTCGAGTCGGGCCCGCTGGTCCGCTCGTCGTATCACGCCTGGGAGCAGGTCCAGGCGGCGGGCGTAGAGAGCTGACGGCTCAAGGCTGGAGGCTGAAAGCCTGCCCAGCCCAGCCCGTTCAGCTTTGAACATTCAGCATTCAGCCTTCAGCCCTCATCATGCCCCCCAAGAAACGTCCCGACCCCCGCACCCTCCCGGGCGATCCTGCCCTGCGCCGCACCCTCTTTCACTCGATGCTCCTCCAGCGGCGCTTCGAGGAGAAGGTCGGGGAGGCCTACGCCCTCGGGAAGATTGGTGGCTTCTGCCACCTCTACATCGGACAGGAGGCGGTCTCGACCGGCGTCCTCTCGATGCTGCGTCCCGACGACTATGTCATCACCACCTATCGTGATCATGGGCAGGCGCTCGCGCGCGGGATGTCGCCGCGGGGGATCATGGCCGAGCTCTTCGGGCGCGTCGATGGGTGCTCGCGCGGGAAGGGGGGGTCGATGCATCTCTTCGACCGGAACCTCAACTTCCTTGGCGGCCACGGGATCGTCGGCGGGCATGTACCGGTCGCGGCGGGCGTCGGCTTCGCGATCAAGTATCGCGGCGGCGACCAGGTGATCGTCTGCTTCATGGGCGAGTCGGTGGTCAACACCGGCGCCTTCCACGAGGCGCTCAATATGGCGGCGCTCTGGAAGCTCCCCTGCCTCTTCGTCATCGAGAACAACAAGTACGGGATGGGCACCGCCGTCGAGCGCGCGGCCGCGATCAAGGACCTCGACCGTCGCGCCGATGCCTATCAGGGGATGCATGGCGAGCACGTCGACGGCCAGGATGTCTTCGCCGTCCGCGAGGCGACGGCCCGCGCCCTCGAGATCTGCCGGAAGGAGTCGCGGCCGGCCCTGCTCGAGATCCGCACCTACCGCTTCATGGGCCACTCGATGTCCGACGCGGTCAGCGGCACCTACCGGACCAAGGCCGAGCTCGACGAACAGCTCAAGCGGGACCCCGTCTGGATGCTCAAGGCCCGCATGCTCGAGGCCGGCGACTGCACCGAGGCCGACGTCGCGGAGATGGAGCGCGAGATCAAGGCGACCTGCCAGGACGCCTGGGACTTCGCCGATGCAAGCCCCGAACCCCCAGCCGAGGCGCTGTATGAAGACGTCCTCGTGGACACGGTGAGCTGACCATGGCGATCATCACCTACCGCGAAGCCCTCAATCAGGCCCTCCGCGAGGAGATGGGCCGCGACGACCGCGTCTTCCTCATGGGCGAGGAGGTCGGCGTCTACAATGGGGCGTATAAGGTCTCCAAGGGCCTCCTCGATGAGTTCGGCGAGATGCGCGTCGTCGACACCCCGATCACCGAGCTCGGCTTCGCTGGCGTTGGCGTGGGCGCGGCGATGGTCGGACTCCGCCCGGTGATCGAGTTCATGACCTGGAACTTCGCGCTCCTCGCGATCGACCAGGTCGTGAACGCCGCCGCGAAGATGCTCTACATGTCCGGCGGCCAGTACCCGATGCCGATGGTCTTCCGTGGCCCCAACGGGGCGGCCCTCCAGCTCTCGGCGCAGCACTCCCAGGCCTTCGAGTCCTGGCTCGCCCATATCCCGGGGCTGAAGGTAGTGACCCCTGGCACGCCCTACGATGCGAAGGGGCTCCTCAAGGCGGCGATCCGCGATGACAATCCGGTGATCGTCCTCGAAGGGGAGATGCTCTACAACACCAAGGGAGAGGTCCCCGAGCACGATTACCTCGTCCCGATCGGGAAGGCGGACCTCAAGCGCGAGGGGAGCGACTGCTCGATCATCACCAATGGGAAGATGGTCCTCGTCGCGATGAACGCCGCCGACCAGCTGGCCAAGGACGGGATCCGCGTCGACGTCGTCGATTTGCGGACCGTCCGCCCGATGGATGTCGAGGCGATCGTCACCTCGGTCAAGAAGACCAATCGGGCGGTCGTCCTCGAGGAAGGATGGGAGATCGCCGGGATCGGCGCGCAGGTGGTGGACTACATCCAGCGCGAGTGCTTCGATCACCTCGACGCCCCGGTGCTCCGCGTCCATCAGGAGGACGTGCCGATGCCGTACGCGAAGGGGCTCGAGAAGCGCGCCAAGCCCGATCTGCAGAAGACGATCGCGGCGGTCCGGAAGGTCATGTACCTCGACTGAGAACTCACATGGCGACGAAAGTGTTCATGGAGGCGCTGAGCCCCACGATGGAAGAGGGGCGGCTCGTCTCGTGGTTGAAGAAGGAAGGGGACGCCGTGAAGAGCGGCGAGGTCTTGGCCGAGGTCGAGACCGACAAGGCGGTGATGGAGCTCTCGGCCCGCGGCGATGGCGTGTTGCGCAAGCAGGTCGTCGCGGCCGGGACCACCGCGGCGGTCGGCACCCTCGTGGGGATCATCGCCGAGGCGGGGGAGGACATCTCCGCGCTCCTCGGCGGCGCCGCGCCGAGCGGGGCGCCCAGCGCCGCTGGCGCGAGTGCACCCGCGACACCGACTCCGAGCGCCCCACGCGCCACGCCATCGGCCGCGGCGGCACCGGCCCCAGCGACTGAGGCCGGCCGCGCCCTCGTCTCCCCCCTCGCCCGGCGCCTCGCCGACGAATCGGGGGTCAGCCTCGGAACGCTCCAAGGGTCGGGCCCGGGCGGGCGCATCGTGAAGCGCGACATCGAGGCCGCCCTCGCGGGGGGGGCCGTCGCGAGTGCCTCGGTCGCCGGCGCGGCGCCCGCGCGCGCCGCGGCTCCCGTCCGCACCGGCGAGGCCTTCGAGGACATCCCCCTCACGCAGATCCGCAAGACGATCGCCAAGCGCCTCAGCGAGTCGATCGGGCCGATCCCGACCTTCTACCTCACTGCGGAGTTCGATCTCTCGCGCGTCGCCGAGATGCGTTCGGCGGCCCTCGCGCTGGGCGAGGGCTTCAAGGTCTCGTTCAACGATGTGATCCTGAAGGCGGTCGCCACCGCGCTCACCCAGCACCCTGACGTGAACGCGCACTGGCTCGGGGATCGCATCCGGCGCTTCGGCGGCGTCCACCTCGGGATGGCGGTCGCCACCGACGACGGCCTGATCGTGCCCGTGATCTTCGACGCCGACCGGAAGGGACTCCGGGAGATCTCCGCCGAGGCGAAGAGCCTCGCGAAGAAGGCCCGGGAGCGGAAGCTCAAGCCCGAGGAGTTCACGGGGTCGAGCTTCTCCGTCTCCAACCTCGGAATGATGCAGATCGATCAGTTCACCGCGATCATCAACCCGCCGGAGGTGGGGATCCTCGCCATCGGCGCGATCGAGGAGAAGGTCGTCGTCGGGCCGGATGGCGGCTTCACCGCGCAGCCCCGCCTCCGGGTCACGATGAGCTGCGACCATCGCGCCGTGGATGGCGCGGTGGGGGCGGCGTTCCTGCAGACCCTGCGCCGCTTGATCGAGAATCCGCTCCTCCTGACATTCTGATACCTCTCACCTGAGACCTGCCCTTATGGCCCAATTCGATGTGATCTATCTCGGTGGCGGACCCGCTGGCTACGTCGGCGCCCTCCGCTCCGCGCAGCTCGGGCAGTCGGTCGCCGTCGTCGAGCGCGAAGGACTCGGGGGGACCTGCGTCCTCTGGGGCTGCATCCCCGCGAAGGCGCTCCTCGAGGCCGCCTCGATCGCCCAGAAGGTCGCGAAGGGGAAGGAATTCGGCGTGACCGCCGAGAAGGTGACGCTCGACTACGGCGTCGCGATGAAGCGCTCGCGCCAGGTCTCGGCCCAGAACTCCAAGGGGGTCGAGTTCCTCTTCAAGAAGAACAAGATCACCTGGCTCAAGGGGACCGGCGTGCTCGGCGCGAACAAGACCGTGAAGGTCACCGCCGCTGACGGCACCGTCGAGACCCACACCGCGACCAAGGGCGTCGTGATCGCGACGGGCTCGCGCGTGAAGGGACTCCCGCAGATCGGGCTCGAGCTCGACAAGAGCCTCGTGCTCTCGTCGGATGAGGCGCTCACCCTCGACACGGCGCCCGCCACCCTGGCGGTGATCGGCGCCGGCGCCGTGGGCTGCGAGTTCGCCGATGTCTTCAACGCCTTCGGCTCCAAGGTGACGATCCTCGAGGTGATGCCGCGGATCCTCCCCGTCGAGGACGAGGACTGCTCGGTGGAGCTCGCCAAGGCCTTCAAAAAGCGCGGGATCGACGTGATCACCGGCGCCAAGCTCGGCACCATCAAGAAAGGCAAGGCCAAGGTCACCATCCCCGTCGAGGTGAATGGCGAGAAGCAGGAGCTCACCTTCGACAAGGTCCTCGTCGCCGCCGGTCGCGCGCCGAACATCGAGTCGATCGGTCTCACGGAGGCCGGGGTGCAGACCACCGAGCGCGGCTTCATCAGGATCAACGAGCGCTTCGAGACCTCGGTGAAGGGGATCTATGCGATCGGCGACGTGGCGGGCCCGCCGATGCTCGCCCATAAGGGCTCGCGTGAGGGCCATGTGGTCGCCGATATCCTCGGCGGGCATGCGCACCACCCGGTGAACTACGGGAACATCCCCAACGCGACCTACTGTCACCCCGAGGTCGCGAGCATCGGCCTCACCGAGGGGCAGTGCAAGGAGAAGGGACTCAAGTACCAGGTCGGCAAGTTCCCCTTCTCGGCGAATGGCCGGGCCCGCACCAGCGGGGAGACCGAAGGCTTCGTGAAGGTCATCCGCGACGAGAAGCATGGCGAGATCCTCGGCGCGCACATCATCGGCGCCCATGCCACCGAGATGATCCACGAGTTCGCCGTAGCCCGCGAGAACGAGTACACCGTCGAGGAGATCGACCTCGCCATCCATGCGCACCCGACCCTCAGCGAGGCGATCGCCGAGGCGGTGCTCGACTCGATGGGGAAGATGCTGCACGCGTAAGCGCGCGGTATCCACGCCGTGACTGATTTCCTGGTGTACGACCTCGGCCTCCGCCGCTATGCGGAGGCCTTGTCGTTCCAGCGGGAGGTGGCGGCGAAGCGGATCACCAAGGCGATCCCGCAGGATGTCCTGCTCCTCGTCGAGCACCCGCCGGTGATCACCCTCGGGCGGACATCGAAGCAGGAGCATCTGCTCGTCACACCGGAGCTCCTGGCGCTGCGCGGCGTCGAGCTCTTCGAGGTCGAGCGGGGGGGCGACGTCACCTTCCATGGGCCGGGACAAATCGTCGGCTACCCGATCGTCGATCTCACCGAGCACAAGCAGGACCTCCACTGGTACCTGCGGCAGGTGGAGGAGGTGCTGATCCGTGCTGTCGCCCCATTCGGGATCGTCGCTGAGCGCGTGGCGGGTAAGACCGGGATCTGGACGCAGGGGCGCAAGCTCGCGAGCATCGGCGTGCATGCGCGGCAGTGGGTCACCTGGCATGGGTTCGCTCTCAACGTGACCACCGATCTCTCGTACTTCGATCTGATGGTCCCCTGCGGGATCGCCGAGGTGGAGATGACCTCGGTGGCAGCGGAGCTTCAACGGAAGGCGGGGGAGACCGCCGATGCGATCCCCCCCGCCCTCGATCGCGCGGTGCGCGAGTCCGTGATTGCGGCGTGGGGGGAGGTCTTCCAGCGAACCCCCCGCCCCGTCGCCTCACTCGAGGCCTAGGCGCGCCTCACTTCCGCCGGGACTGCGCCGTCCCGTTCACGCGGGCCCACTGGTCGTACCAATCATGCATGTAGAGGATCGTCCGCATCGCATTCGACGGACGGGTCCCGGTGCCATGGTACTGGTTCGGGAAGCGGAGCAGCTTCGTCGGGATCCCCCGGTACTTGAGGGCCGCGTAGTACTCCTCGGTCTGCGCCATCGGGGTGCGGAGGTCGGCCTCGCCGGTCATCAGCAAGGTCGGCGTGGTCACCTTGCCAACGGACATGATCGACGACTGCTCGAGCCAGCGTGACGGGTCCTCCCAGAAGGGCTGCGTGAAGAAGCTCATGGTGAAGAAGGGGATATCGGTCTGCCCGAACATGCTCATCCAATTGATCACCGGGCAGCGGACCGCGGCGGCCGCGAAGCGGTCAGTGTGCCCGATCGCCCAGCTCGAGAGCACCCCACCACCCGAGCATCCGCCCACATACATCCGATCCGTGTCGATCGCCGCCGTCGTGATCGCCGCATCGACCCCGGCCATGAGATCCTCATGGTCGACGCCGGGATAGCGGAAGTTGATCCCGCGGGCGAAAGCCTCGCCGTAGCTCGTCGACCCGCGCGGATTGGTGTAGAGCACCACATATCCCATCGCCGCCCACGCCTGATAATCGAAGCTGAAGCGGGCGAAGTAATCGGCGAAGGGCCCCCCATGGATCTCGAGGATCAATGGGTACCGCTTCGCCGGGTCGTAGTGCGGGGGCTTCACCAGCCACCCATGGACCTTGGTCCCGTCCTTCGAGGTGAACCAGAGCTCCTCCTGCTTCCCGAGCGTGCGACCGGCGAGGAGATCGTCATTCACCCGGGTCAGCTGCTGGAACGGGGCGCCCCCGCGAAGGGAGAAGCGCACCACATCGGAGGGCGCGTCGGGCGCCGAGCGTACCCCCACGCCGAACCCATCGCGCCCCCCGGCCATCGAGGCGAGGGAGAGGACATGCTGCCCCGCCGTGACCGCACGCGAGGCGCCGGTCAGCGGGAAGAAGCGGACATTCGTCGTGCCATGCGAGGTATAGCTCGCGTAGAGCCCGCTGTTGTCCGGCGCCCACTGCATATTGCTCACCAAGCGATCCAGCACGCGGCTCAGATTGCGCTGATTGCTCCCGTCGAGTTGCGCGACCTGCAGATCGGGCTGCGAATAGGTGTCCGGCGCCTCGGGGTAGCCGAGGAACGCCACCAGGCGCCCGTCGGGGGAGACCGTCGGGCTCGTCCAGTTTCCTTCCGTGCGCGTCACCTGGCGGACGGTCCCACTGGCCAGGTCGAGCGCATAGATGTGCGACCGGCGATAGACGGCGTCCCAGTTCCCTTGCCAGCCGTCGAAGACGATGGTGCGGCCATCGGGGGTGAAGTCGAAGTTCACCGCGGCCTCGAGTCCATCGAAGCGTGAGCCCACGTTCCACGTCCCGAAGGTGAGCTGCCGCGCGCTGCCGCCCTCGGCGGGCACCGAGAAGAGATGCACGAAGCCGCGGCGCATGAAGCCACGGTAATCCTGTCGGTAGTGCAGATCCTCGATCACGCGCGGCCCCTCATCCCAGCGCGCGCCCGCGGGGGCGGCGGGCATCGGGATCGACCACCGCGAGGGCGCGGCGACGAACCGGCCGAAGACGATCGACTTCCCATCGGGGCTCCACCTCGGATCACGCGGCGCCTCATCGAGGCGTGTCACCTGACTCGTCGCCCCTTCGGCGTCCATCCACCGCACGAAGAGCTGCGTCCCCGCCGGCTCCCCCGCGGCGAGATAGAGGATCCGCGTGCCATCGGGGGACCAGCGCGGCCCACTTCCGAGTGTGAGATAGCGCTGCCGCCCCCCATCGGCATCCATGATCCAGAGGGCGGTGTCCCACCGGTCCTCACGGGTGTTCACATATCGACGGGTGTAGATGATCTGCTTCCCGTCAGGGGAGAGCTGCGGATCGCTCACCGTCTCGAGATCGAGATACGACGCGACGGTGAGGACGGTATCGCGCTGCGCCGGCAGGAGCGCGGGGGCTCCGATGACGATCAGGGCGACCAACGAGCGAATGAGTCGACGCATGGGGGGTCTCCAAAGGTGAAGCTGCCCCCAGAACATGGCACCGACCGTCGAGGGGGGCCAGCAGACCCGGGGCCGCCCCTGACTCCGGCAGCGTCCCCCTACCGCCGCCCCGCCGCGTGCCGCCGGATGATCGCCGCCATCGCCCGATCCAGGTCCTCCCCCGCCTCCCGATACGCCCCCTCGAAGCTCTCGAGGTCGGTCAGGTAGATCCGCCGCGCGATCAGCGCGGCATTGTCCATCCGCACCCGCTCGGCGTAGCGCGGATCGATGGCTTCGAAGCGGGGGGCTAGGGAATCGACCAGCGCCCGCCGCGCCACCCCGTACACCGAGTCCCGGAGCGCGAGGCGGCGCTCACGGAGCGTCTCCCCGGGATTCGCGGCGAGCACGGAATCGACGGTCCCGTAGAGCCGCCGCCAGAACTCGGCGAGGCGCCGTTCGTCGGCCCACCGCGCCGCGACCCGATCGGCGTTCACGCGATCCCCTCGCGTCCGAAAGAACTGCTCGGCGCCACGCGCCCCGACGAAGTTCGCGAACGACTCGTTGAACGGCACCGCGTCTTTCGGGAAGTAGCGCGCATGGGTGAGCTCATGGATCACCGTCTCCGCGATCGACGCTGAATCCCCCTGCAGCGTGGTGTTCAGCACCGGATCCTCGAACCACCCGAGGGTACTGAACGCCGGCGCCGGTCGGAGATAGGTGTCGTATCCCGCCGCGCGCAGCCCCGCCTCGGTACGCGTCGCCTCGTCCCAGCGGAAGAACCCCTTGTACGGGACCCGCCCCACGATCGGGAACCACCAGGTCATGGGGACCAGCCGATCCCGCTCCGCCGCCGAGAGGACCAACACCAGGGTGTCCCGACCGATGTCGGCGTACTGGGTGAAGGCCCCGTCAGTGGGGAGCCCAAGCCGAAGCGCCGCGAACTCCCGGGCCTCCAACACCAACGCGAGCTTCCCCCGGGTTACGGGATCGAGCGCGGGATCCGCGACGAGCCCCGCGATCGGCTGGCGCCGCCAGAGGATCCGGGCCTCCTCCCACCCGGCTCGGATCACGAACCACCCGAGGGGGGTCACCGCCGCGATCAGCCCGAGCGCGACGAGCCCTCCGATCACGATCCATCCCCATCGCCACCGCCGCCAGCGCTCGGATTCCACAACCATAGAGCGGAAGATCGCGAGGGGGGCCCCGAGGCGCTATCCTTCACCTCCCATGTCCTTCGTGCACTTGCACTGCCACTCCGAGTACTCCCTGCTGGATGGGGCGAACCGGATCGACGACCTGATCGCCCGGGCCAAGGAGTTCGAGCAACCCGCGCTCGCGATCACGGACCATGGCAACCTGCACGCCGCCTGGGAGTTCCAAGAGAAGGCCAAGAAGGCGGGGATCAAGCCGATCCTCGGGATGGAGGCCTATGTGGCCCCCGGGGACCGCCGTCAGAGGAGCCGCGCCCAGCAGGGGGAGAAGAACTACTACCACCTCGTCCTCCTCGCCCGGGATCTCACCGGGTACCGCAACCTCGTGAAGCTCTCCTCCCTCGCCTATACCGAGGGGTTCTACGGGAAGCCGCGTGTCGATCGCGAACTCTTGGCGCGCCACAACGAGGGGCTCATCGTCTCCAGCGCCTGCATGGCAGGAGAGGTCGCGCGCCACCTCCTCGAGGACCGGTACGACGAGGCCAAGGCGGTCGCCGCCTGGTACGCGGAGGTCTTCAAGGATCGCTACTACCTCGAGGTCCAGGCACATGAGGCCGGGGATCAGCGCCGCCTCAACCAGGAGATCTTTCGGCTCGGGAAGGATCTCGGGCTTCCCGTGCTCGCGACCAATGACGCGCACTTCCTGACGGCCGAGGCCCACGACGCGCACGACGTCCTCCTCTGCATCGGGCTGAAGAAGGACCGGATGGACGCTGACCGGATGCGCTACGACACCGGCCTCTTCTTCAAGAGCGCCGATGAGGTGCGCGCCCACTTCCCCGATCGCCCCGACGTCCTCGCGCAGACCGTCGCGATCGCCGACCAGGTCAACGTCGTCTTCGACAAGAAGTACTTCGTCCCCGCCTTCCCCCTCCCCAAGGGGGTGAAGAGCGAGAACGAGCTCTTGGTGAAGCTCGCGACCGCCGGGGCGAAGCGCCGCTACGGGACACCCCTCCCCGCCGAGGTACAGGAACGGCTCGACTACGAGCTCGGGGTGATCACGAAGACGGGGTATGCCGGCTACTTCCTGATCACCGCCGACTTCATCCAGGCAGCGCGCGATCGCGGGATCCCCGTGGGGCCGGGCCGCGGCTCCGCGGCC
>JBMTXT010000061.1:0-11588 GCA_049453775.1 Gemmatimonadaceae bacterium
CACCTCGCGACCGCCGCAACCCGGGGCGCCGAATTACTTCAACATCGCGGCCGCGAACGCGGGGGGCGTGGAGCTCGAGGGGGCGCTCCCGGAAGTCGCGCGCACGCGGGTGTCCGCCGCCTACACCTGGACCGATACGCGCGTGACCGACGCGGGGTTTGATGTGGGGACCGGCGCGAACTTCGTCACTGGGGGACGACTGATCCGGCGCCCCGAGCATCTCGCGACGCTGACGCTCTCGCATCGGCTCGGCGCCCAGGGCACGCTCTCGGCGGTGGCGACCCACACCGGGACGCGCGAGGACCGGGATTTCTCCGGGTGGCCCGCGTCCGCCGTGGAACTCCCCGCCTTCACTACGATCGATCTGAGCGCCGACCTGCCCCTTCCCGCGCTCGCGGGTTCGATCTCGCGTCTCCAGGTCCGTATCGACAACGCGACGGATGTGCGGTACACCCAGATCCAAGGCTTCGCGTCACCCGGTCGGATCTGGTATCTGGGGCTTAAGTTGGAGCGGTGATCCGCACCGACGCCATCGTCCTCCACGCCTTCGATTATCGCGAGACCTCCCGCATCGTCCGCTTGGCGACGCGGGAGGTGGGGGTGGTGAGTGTCATCGCGCGTGGGGCCAAGCGCACCGGGGGGAAGTTCGGGCAGGGGATCGATCTCTTCACCAGCGGCGCGGCACAGATCCTCCTCCATCCCACGCGCGACCTCCACACCCTCAGCAGCTTCGACGCGACGCGCGCGCGCCCCGGCCTCGCGGCCTCGCTGGCGCGATTCGGTGCGGCGGCGGCGCTCAGTGAGCTGGGGATGCGGTGCGCCCCCGAGGATGGGGGTGGGGCGATCCACGACGTGCTCGCCGAGGGGTTCGACGCGGTCAGCGTGGCGGCACCCCACGAGGTGATCCCGCGCACGGTCACCGTGGCCTGGCGGCTCGCGGAGGCGCTCGGCTTCGCCCCGACCTTGGAGCACTGCGCGGCCTGCCATGAGGCCCTGGCGCCCGACGCGGCGGTGCGCTTCTCCCCGCGTGCGGGCGGTGCGCTCTGTGCGCGATGTGCGGCGCTGGCCCCCGGGGCACGCGCCCTGCCAGCCGAGGCGCGCGCGATGCTCCTCGCGTGGGGGGCGGGGGAGGCGGTGATCCCCGAGGACGCCAAGGTCGCCCGCGCCCACCAGCGGCTGGTCCGGGAGTTCCTCGAGGAGCATCTCGCCGATGGGAAGCCGCTCCGCGCCTGGCGCGATTGGGAGAGCGGCGGCGGATCGACCGAGTCCCGATGATCATCGGCACCGCGGGGCACATCGATCATGGGAAGACGGCGCTCGTGCGTGCCCTCACCGGGGTCGAGACCGACCGGCTCCCGGAGGAGCAACGGCGCGGCATCACCATCGCGTTGGGCTTCGCGCCCTTGGTGCTTGAGGGGGTGGGGACGGTTGGCATGGTCGATGTCCCGGGCCACGAGGGATTCGTCCGCACGATGCTCGCCGGGGCGAGTGGGATCGACCTCGCACTCCTTGTGATCGATGCCGCGGAGGGGGTCCGACCGCAGACGCGCGAGCACCTCGCGATCCTCTCCCTCCTCGGGATCCGCGGGGGGGTGGTCGCGTTGAGCAAGGCCGATCTGGTCGACGAGACCGTGCGGACGCTCGCGATCGACGAGGTGCGTGAGGTGCTCGCGGGCTCCGTCCTCGAGGGCGCCCCTGTGCTCCCCGTCTCCGCCCTCACCGGGGAGGGGCTCCCGGCGTTGCGCGCGGCGCTGGCCGCCTCCTGTGCCGCCGTGCCCGCCCGCGGAGCCGAGGACCCCTGGCGGTTACCGATCGACCGCGTCTTCTCCGTGGCGGGGGCGGGGACGGTGGTGACCGGCACAGGGTGGAGCGGGGGGCTCCGACGTGAGGCCGCGGTGCGGATCCTCCCGGGCGAGCAGGCGGCGCGCGTGCGCGGCCTCGAGTCGCACGGCGCGAAGGTCGATGCGATCCAGGCGGGCCATCGTGTCGCCGTCTCGCGCGCCGGGATCGATCGCGAAGCGATCCCGGTGGGGGCGACCCTCGTCCGCGCCGATGAGCCGTGGGAGACCACGCAGGTCCTCCGCGCCGATCTCACCCTTCTCGCTGACGCGCACCGGCTTGGCCCGCGCACGCGGGTCCGGTTCCATCTCGGGACGCAGGAGTGCGGGGCACGGGTGATCGCCGTAGGCGGGGAGATCCTCCCTGGGGCCGCGCGCGCCGCGCGCCTCGTGCTCGATACGTCCATCCTCGCCCGCGGTGGCGATCGCTTCGTCCTCCGTGGGGGCTCCCCCTTTGGGACGATCGGTGGCGGGGTGGTGACCGATGCGGTGCCGCGCTCGCGACGCGCCCGCCCCTGGCCGGCGCCGGAGGCGAGCCTCACCCTGCGGCTCGGGTGGATGCTCGACGACGCGGGAGCCGCCGGGCTCGATCTGGCGGAGGTCCCACAGCGGCTGGGGGTGCGACCATCGCAGGTGGACCGACTCGTGAAGGAGCTCGCGAAGGTCACGCGGATCGGCGAGCGACTCATCCGCAACGAGACCGTGGAGCGCCTCAGGCACCGGCTCCTCGCGCGGCTCGAGCGTGCCCATGCGGAGCAGCCGCTCGCCCCCGGGCTCGATCGGCAGGAGGCGCGGCAGTACCTGAGCGGTCAGGTCACGATCGCCGACGAGGTGATCCGTCGCGCCGAGCGCGCGCAGTTGATCGTCATCGAAGGCGCGACGCTGCGGCTGCCGGGGTATAGCGCGGGTGCCGGTGCGGGGGCACGATCCGCGAAGGACGAGGTCCTTGAGCGTCTCCGGAGCGCGGGGGTCGAACCGCCTACGTTGACCGAGCTCAGGGCCGCGTGGGGGAACGAGGTCGTCGCGCTCCTGAAGCTGCTGCAGAAGGAGGGGGCAGTGGTGCAGGTGGGGCTCGAGTGGTGGTTCGCCCACGGGGCGGTGGAGACCCTCCTCGCCCGGCTCGCGGCCCACGTGCGCCCCGAGGTGACCTACACCCCCTCGGAGCTCCGCGAGGTCCTCGGGATCACGCGCAAATGGTTGATCCCATTCCTGGAATGGTGCGACGCACGCGGGATCTCGCGTCGGTCTGAGGCCGGGCGGCGATTTCCGGGAGACGCTGAAAGCTGGAAGCTGAAGGCGCAAAGCTGAAAGCTCAAAGCTGAAAGCTCAAAGCTGAAAGCTCAAAGCTGAAAGTCCTCAGCCTCCAGCCTTCAGCCTTCAGCCTCCCCACTTCCCGCCGTTTCGTCGGGTCGCCCTGCCACCCATTCCAACGCTCCGCCGTTTCGGCAGAGATGGCGTGGCCTGCGATATGCGCCCCCGTGGGGTAGACACCAGAGTCCGCTCGCACCGCCCGCAGGTCCTGTGCGCACGCGCGAGCCCTCTCGCCCTTCACGCCTGACCCGACACCCCTATGCTCTCCCCTGATCGTCTGACCATGAAGTCCCAGGAGGCACTCGCCGACGCCGCGACCCGCGCGCGTCAGGCCGGGAACCCGCAGGTGCACGACACGCACCTCCTCGCCGCCCTGCTCGCGCAGGACGAGGGGATCGTCGTCCCCATCCTCCAGAAGCTCGGCGTGGCGGTCCCCGCGCTGCAGGACGCGGTCGATCGCGAGCTCGCGCGCTATCCCAAGCAGTCGGACGCGCAGCCCACCGCCTCGCGTGAACTCTCGGCCGTCCTCGACGCCGCCGAGCGCCAGGCCAAGCCGCTGGGTGACGCCTATGTCTCCACCGAGCACCTCCTGATCGCCCTCGCCGATACCAAGGGGGCAGAGTCGGCCGCGTTGCTCAAGGCCCAGCGCGCCACCCCGGCCGCGCTCCGCGAGGCCCTCACCGCCGTCCGCGGGGCGCATCGCGTCACCGATCAATCCCCCGAGACGCAGTACCAGGCGCTCGAGAAGTACACCCGCGACCTCACCGCCGATGCGCGCAAGGGGAAGCTCGACCCGGTCATCGGCCGCGACGAGGAGATCCGGCGCGTCATCCAGGTGCTCTCGCGCCGCACCAAGAACAATCCCGTCCTCATCGGTGAGCCCGGCGTCGGCAAGACCGCGATCGCCGAGGGCCTCGCGCAGCGCATCGTGAATGGTGACGTCCCCGAGTCGCTGCGGGACAAGCAGCTCGTCTCCCTCGACCTGGGCGCGCTGATCGCCGGCGCGAAGTTCCGCGGCGAATTCGAGGAGCGTCTCAAGGCGGTGCTCAAGGAGATCACCGCGAGCGAGGGCCGGTACGTGGTCTTCATCGACGAGCTCCACACCCTCGTCGGGGCAGGGAAGGCCGAGGGGTCGATGGACGCCGGCAACATGCTCAAGCCGATGCTCGCGCGTGGGGAACTGCGCGTGGTCGGGGCCACGACGCTGGACGAATACCGGCAACATGTGGAGAAGGACCCCGCCCTCGAGCGGCGCTTCCAGCCGGTCTTCGTCGGCGAGCCGACGGTCGAGAGCACGATCGCGATCCTCCGGGGGCTCAAGGAGCGCTATGAGTCGCACCACGGTGTTCGGATCACCGATGGGGCCGTGGTCGCTGCGGCCACCCTTTCCAATCGCTACATCGGCGATCGCTTCCTGCCCGACAAGGCGATCGACCTCATGGACGAGGCCGCCTCGCGACTCCGGATCGAGATCGATTCCCTCCCACAGGAGATCGACGAGGTGGAGCGGCGCGTGGTGCAACTCGAGATCGAACGGCAGGCCCTCGCGAAGGAGAAGGACGCCGCCACCGTCGAGCGGCGGACCGCCCTCGAGCAGGAGCTCGCGCAACTGAAGGAGCGCTCCGGCACCATGAAGGCGCAGTGGCAGCTCGAGAAGGACGCCCTCGGCGAAGTGGGCCGTGTGAAGCAGCGGATCGACGAGGCCCGCACCGAGGCCGAGCGCGCCACCCGCGCCGGTGATCTCGGCACGGCCGCCGAGATCCAATACGGGCGCGTCCCGCAGCTCGAGGCCGAGCTCAAGCAGATCGAGGAGCGCCTCGCCGCGCAGAAGGCGGGTGGGACGCAGTTCCTCAAGGAGGAGGTCGGGGCTGATGACATCGCCGAGATCGTCGCGCGGTGGACGGGGATCCCGGTCACGCGGATGCTCGAGTCGGAGCGGGAGCGACTCGCCGCCCTCGATCAGGAGCTCGCCAAGCGCGTCGTCGGCCAGGCCGAGGCGGTGCAAGCGGTGGCCAATGCGGTGCGGCGCTCGCGCGCTGGCCTGCAGGACCCCAACCGTCCGGTCGGTTCGTTCATCTTCCTCGGCCCCACCGGCGTCGGGAAGACGGAGACTGCGCGCGCCCTCGCCGAGTTCCTCTTCGACGATGAGCAGGCGATGGTGCGCATCGACATGTCGGAGTACATGGAGAAGCATGCCGTCGCGCGACTCATCGGTGCGCCTCCGGGGTATGTCGGCTTCGAAGAGGGCGGGCAACTCACCGAGGCGATCCGGCGCCGGCCCTACAGCGTGATCCTCTTCGACGAGATCGAGAAGGCGCATCCCGATGTCTTCAACATCCTGCTGCAGATCCTCGACGAGGGGCGCCTCACCGATTCCCAGGGGCGCACCGTCGACTTCCGGAACACCGTCATCATCATGACCTCGAATATCGGGTCGCAGTGGATCCTGGAGACGGGGACGAGCGACTGGGCGTTGGTCGAGACGCAGGTGACGGGGGCGCTGCGACAGCACTTCCGGCCCGAGTTCCTCAATCGCGTCGATGACATCGTCATCTTCCGGCCCCTCGGCGAGGCGCAGATCGCGACGATCGTCGACCTCCAGCTGGTCCGGATGGCGAAGCTCTTGGCCGAGAAGAAGATCACCCTCACCGTGACCGACGAGGCCAAGCAGCTTCTCGCGACCGAGGGGTACGACCCTGCGTTCGGGGCCCGCCCCCTCAAGCGGACGATCCAGCGATTGGTGCAGAACCCATTGGCGATGGCGCTGCTCGAGGGCAAGTTCAAGGACGGCGACGCCATCGTGGCGCGCGCCGCTGGTGGTCACCTCATCTTCGAGCTCGCATGACCCGTCGCGGTCCACGTTCGGTGGTCAGAGCGGCGCTGGGGATCCTCGTGATCCTCGGCGCCGTCGGCTGTGGGGGCGGGTCCCAGGGGGATGCGCCCACCGCGCCGACCACGCCGACGACCCCCACCCCCCCGTCGCCCCCACTCCCGATCGCGGATTGGGTCGAGGCCACGGACGGTGAGATCCCCTTGGTCATCATCGCCCCGCATGGGGGCGATCTCGCGCCGTCGGAGCTCCCCGATCGCGTCTGTGCTGGCTGCGTCACCGGGAACGACCTGAACACGCAGGCGCTCGCGCGCACCATCAGCGACGCCTTCTCGAGCCGCATCGGGAAGCGGCCCTCCCTCGTGATCAACCGACTCCAGCGTCGGAAGTTCGACGCGAATCGTGATCTCCAGGAGGCGACGGCGGGGTACGCCCCACTCGCGCCGATGTGGTGGCAGTTTCAAGGCGCCGTCGATTCCGCCAAGGGGCGGGCTCGGCGTCTCCATCCCCGGATCCTCGTGATCGATCTCCATGGCCATGGGCACACGGTGCAGCGGCTCGAACTGGGCTACCAGCTCTCGGCGGCCGAGTTGCGGCTCTCCGATGCATCGGTCGGCCCGTTGCTGTCGACCAGCTCCATCGCGCAACTCGCCCGTGTCGCCGTCTCCCGTGATTCCGGGGCAGTCCTGCTGCGTGGCCCTCGCAGCCTGGGCAGTCGGTTCGCGGCCCTCGGGATCCCGGCCGTCCCGTCGGATGCGGATCCTGCGCCGCTCGTCGGTCAGGAATACTTCAACGGTGGGTTCAACACGGTCCGGCATGGGTCCGTGAGCGGGGGAGCCTCCGATGCCATCCAGATCGAGTGCCATTACACCGGACTCCGCGACACCGCGGCGAATCGCGCGGGCTTTGCGGAGGTCTTCGTGACCGCGGTCCTCGCGTACCTCCGCGATCACTACGGATGGGTCCCCGCATGACGGCACCGGTCGTCTTCGCCAATCGCGCCGAGGAGGATGCCTGGTGGATGGGGCAGGCCTTGGTGGAGGCCGAGCGTGCCGCCGCCGCGGGCGAGGCACCGGTCGGCGCGGTGGTGGTCCAGAGTGGGACCATCGTCGCGCGCGGATCCAACGCGATGGTGAGTGGCCGTGATGCCACCCAACACGCCGAGCTCCGTGTGCTCCGGGCGGCGGCCTACGCGCTCCGCGAGGCACGACTCACGGGCGCCACCCTCTACGTGACCCTCGAGCCCTGCGCGATGTGCGCCGGGGCGATCGTCCTCGCCCGGGTGGGGCGCGTGGTCTTCGGGGCGTGGGACGACAAGGCGGGGATGGCAGGGTCGGTCGGCGACCTGCTACGGCATCCCAAGCTCAATCACCGCCCCGAGGTGCAGGGCGGGGTGCGCGCCGACGAGTGCGGGACGCTGCTACAACGGTTCTTCGCCGAGCGGCGGGGGCGCGAGAGCGCGACCTAGGCACCGCGCAGGTCGCGAGGTCAGGCCCGACAGTTCGCCTTCGCCACCCGGGTGCGTACATCGGCCGCGCTCGTCGTCCGCCGCACCGCATCGGGGGCGCTGAAGATCATCAGGTACGCCCCATCCGCCATCTCCTCTCGGCGCACCCGCAGGTACCCCATCGCCTGCAGTTCGCAGACGAGCAGACGCGGCGGGGTCCCATGCCGATCGGTCGGTGCATCGATATCGACGATCGCGAGACGACCCCCCGCACGAAAGGCCGGGGCGAGGCGGTGCAATAACTCGAAGGGGGCGCTGATCTCATGGTACATGTGGATCATCAGCGCGACGTCGATGCTTCCGGGCGGGAGCTTCGGGTCGCCCGCCGTCCCCTCGATTACCTGCACGTTCTTCCACCCCTCCTCGGTCTGGCGATTGCGGAGCAGCCGGAGGTAGCGGGGCTCGATATCCTCGCCGTACACCATCCCGGTCGGCCCGACACGCGCCGCCAGCGCCGCCACGTAGTACCCATCGCCGGCTCCGATATCTGCCACGCGGGCGCCCGGGCCGATCTGCAGCACGCGGAGCACGCGATCAGCTTCGCCGTAGCCATCGCGTTCCTCCTCGGCGATCCATCGGGGGGCCACGATCCGGGACACCGGACGGTTGGGGAGGGGGAAGGAGTCGGCACTCGTGCTGGCCCCCTGTCCTCGGGCCATCGGGGGGAGACAGAGGAGGACCGCGAGGGCGAGGCGGGTGGGGCGGGAAGGGCGGAGGCGGGTCATGCCGGTCGAACCCCCTGCGCTCGAGGAGGGTTCCCGACCGTTGACCCCCCCTCCTCGGACAGGGTATTTTGCAAATCTGGACAGATGGCCGAGTGGTTGAAGGCACCGGTCTCGAAAACCGGCATACCGGCAACGGTATCGTGAGTTCGAATCTCACTCTGTCCGCTCGCACGGGCTGGCGCGCTGAAGGGTCTCCTCCAGCGCGCCGTCGTGTGTCGGGCCCCTGGCGCCATCGGGGGATCGACGTGGGACAGGTGGCCGAGCGGTTGAAGGCGCACGCCTGGAAAGCGTGTATTGGTTAATAGCCAATCGCGGGTTCGAATCCCGCCCTGTCCGTCCCTGCCGATGGGCTCGCGCCGATCGGAGCCGGTGTATCTTTCGTCCCCGGAATGCCCGACGCCGCCCAGGTCGCCCTGAACAGCAAGGCCGTCGCCCGGACGATCTCCCGCATGGCGGATGAGATCCTCGAGCTGAATGCCGGGTTGGACCGTTTGGTCATCGTGGGGATCCAGCGCCGCGGCGTCCAGATCGCCGACCGACTCGCCGATGTGATCCGCGATCGGGAAGGGGCGGACGTCCCACGCGGCGCCCTCGATATCACGCTCTACCGCGATGACCTGCAGACCGTGGGGCCGCGCCCCGTAGTCGGTCGCACCCAGATCCCCGTCGACATCGACGACCAGGTGGTCGTGATCGTCGACGACGTGCTCTTCACCGGGCGCACCATCCGCGCCGCGCTGGACGAGCTCGCCGACTTCGGTCGACCGGCGCGCATCATGCTCGCGGTGCTCGTCGACCGTGGCGGGCGCGAGCTCCCGATCCACGCCGATGTCGTCGGCAAGCGGATCGAGGTCGGTCCCGGCGGGCGCGTCGATGTCTTCGTCCCCACCCTCGACGGCCGCGACGAGGTCGTCGTCTCCGGAGGTCTCGCGTGACGGTACTCGGGAAGGACCTGCTGGGGCTCGCGGGTCTCTCCCGTGAGCAGGTGACCGCCATCCTCGACGTCGCTGAACCCCTCCGCGCCATCTCGGAGCGCGCGATCAAGAAGGTGCCGACGCTGCGTGGGATGACGGTGGTGAACCTCTTCTTCGAGCCCTCCACCCGCACCCGCATCTCCTTCGAGTTCGCGGAGAAGCGGATGTCCGCCGACACGGTGAACGTCGCGACCGCCGCCTCGAGCGTCTCCAAGGGGGAGACCTTGGTCGATACGGCGCGGAACCTCGAGGCGATGCGGATCGACATGGTGGTGATCCGTCACCCGCACTCGGGCGCCGCACGCTTCCTCGCCGAGCGGATCGAGTCGAATGTGATCAATGCCGGCGATGGCACACACGAGCACCCCACCCAAGGGTTGCTCGACCTTCTCACGTTGCGCGAGAAGCTCGGCGGGCTCGAGGGGAAGCGGATCTGTATCGTCGGCGATGTGCTCCACTCACGTGTCGCGCGCTCGAACATCTGGGGGCTCAAGGCGATGGGGGCGCAGGTCGCCGTCTGCGGCCCGCGCTCCCTCCTCCCCGGCGCGATCCGCGAGCTCGGGGTCGAGGTGTTCGATCGGATCGAGACCGCGATCGAATGGGCCGATGCCCTCAACATCCTCCGCCTCCAGCTCGAGCGGATGCAGCTCGGCTACATCCCCTCGCTCCGCGAATACAATCGCGTCTTCGGGGTGACGCGGGCGCGGCTCGAGCGCGCCCCGCGCGACCTCGTCATCCTCCACCCCGGTCCCATGAATCGCGGCGTCGAGATCGACTCCGATGTGGCCGATGGCCCGCACAGCGTGATCCTCGAACAAGTGACCAATGGCGTCGCCGTCCGGATGGCGGTGCTCTATCTCCTCGCCGGCAATGCGCCGGCCCTCGCCGATGCCGCCAAGGGAGCGACCGTATGACCGCACCATTGTTGATCACGGGGGGACGTCTCGTCGATCCCTCGCAGGGACTCGACGCCGTCGGGGACCTCCTCCTCGTCGACGGGAAGGTCGCCGCGATCGGGGGCCAGATCGCAGGGCCCGAGGGCGCGACGCGCCTCGACGCCACGGGCCTCGTCGTCGCGCCGGGACTCATCGACGTGCATGTGCACCTGCGGGAGCCTGGCCGTGAGGAGGTGGAGACCGTCGCGACCGGGGCCCACGCCGCCGTCGCCGGGGGCTTCACCGCCGTCTGTGCGATGCCGAACACCAAGCCGGTCACCGACAATCAGGCGACGGTCGGCTTCGTGAAACGACAGGGGGAGGCCGCCGGCTTCGCCCGCGTCTATCCCTATGGCGCGATCACCGTCGGGCAGATGGGGGAGACCCTCGCCGAGTTCGGGGAGATGGTCGCCGCCGGCGCCGTCGCCGTGAGCGATGACGGCAAGCCCGTCGAGAACTCGCACATCATGCGGACCGCGCTCGAGTATGCGCAGACCTTCGGGATCCCCGTCGTCGAGCACTGCGAGGTGATGGCCCTCGCGCATGGCGGCGCGATGCACGAAGGCACCGTCTCGGCGCGCCTCGGCCTCAAGGGGATCCCCGGCGAGGCGGAGGAGATCGACGTCATCCGCTGCATCCTCCTCGCCAAGCTCACCAAGGGGCATATCCATCTCTGCCACCTGAGCACCAAGGGCTCGGTCGATCTCGTGCGCTGGGGGAAGGAGCAGGGCGTCCACGTGACGGCCGAGGTCTGCAGTCATCACATCTCCCTCACCCATGAGGCGGTCGAGGGATACAACACGAATGCGAAGATGAATCCGCCGCTGCGCACCGCCGAGGATGTGGCAGCGCTCCAGCAGGGCCTCAAGGATGGGACGATCGACCTCCTCGTGACCGATCATGCGCCGCACCACTACGACGAGAAGGAGCGCGAGTTCGCCGATGCCCCGAATGGGATCGTCGGGCTCGAGACCGCCCTCGGCGTGAACATCACCTGGCTCGTGGAGCGCGGGGTGCTGACGATCTCGCAGATGGTCGATCGCATGAGCTGCCTCCCGGCGAAGGTCTTTCATCTCCCCGGCGGGACGCTCGCCAAGGGGAGCCTCGGTGACGTGACGGTCTTCGATCCGGCGCGGAGGTGGACGGTGGACCCCGCGCAGTTCAAGTCGAAGGGACGGAACACCCCGTATGGGGGAGCGACCCTGACCGGACAGGCGGTCGCCACCATCGTCGGGGGACGCCTGGTCCATCAGGTGCCACGGTGATGAGGCACCCGGCCGGCCGGCCGGCGCTCGCATGACCGCGCCCCCGCCGCGTGAGGGGCGCGACGCCCGCCGCGCGTCTGTCCTTCGGCGCGATCACGCGCGCCTGCCTCAACGGCGCCCGCTGGCTCCCCGACGTCTCACGCCCCGCGATGCCCCTCTCGGCCCGCCTCGACCACGCGCTCACGGGCGCCGCGCCGTGGGGC
>JBMTXT010000062.1:0-11403 GCA_049453775.1 Gemmatimonadaceae bacterium
GAGTTCGCCGAGTCGTGGAACCCGTTGATGTAGTCGAAGATGAACGCGACCAGGACGATCGCGAGGATGTACCAGACCACGGTCAGGAGTTCTTGAGGGAGATGCTCTCGAGCACGTTCGCGACATCCTCGCACTCGTCGACCGCATGCTCGAGGTTGTCGTAGATCTCCTTCCACTTGATCACTTCGAGGGGGTCGGGGCGTCCCTCGAAAAGCTCGGAGATCGCCTGCGAGTAGATCTGATCGGCCTCCTCCTCGAGCTCCTTCACCCGCCGCGCGATCCGGTGGACCTCGCTCGGCTTCCGGATGAGCGTCACCCCCTCCGTGATGGTCTCGGCGGCGGCGCGGAGGACCCGGGTCAATTCGCTCGCCGCCGGCCGCGGCTCATCGATCCGGTACATGGTGACGCGACGCGCCGTCCCATCGATCAGATCGACGACGTTGTCGAGTCGGTTCGTGAGGAGGTGGATGTCCTCGCGGTCGAGCGGGGTGACGAAGCTGCGATCGATGCGCTGGAGCACTTCATAGGTGAGGGCATCAGCGGCGTGCTCCTCCGCCTTGATCTTGACGGTCAGGGTCTCCCGCTGCGACGGATCGGCGAAGAGCGCCTGCAGGTGGGTGGCGGCGGCGTTGAGCCGGCTCGAGAGCTGATCGAAAAGGGTGAAGAACCCCTCATCCTTCGGAAGGAAGCGCACGTGGTGCTCGGCTAAGGTCGACAGTCGGCGCTCGCCATCACCTGAGCGCGGGCGCATCGGTAACGCGAGGGAAAGCTAGCCGCAGACTGATGGGGGCGCCAAACCAGGACGCCCCCGTTGTAACAGAACTGTTACACGCGCCCGCCATCGCCTCCGGACGTCAGCGCGCGGCGCGCGCGCTCACGGTCGGGGCGCACGAAGATCCGCACGAGCAGCACGCCCGCCAGGAAGCCACCCGCGTGTGCCCAGACCGCGACCCCACCCGCCAGATCCCCCACCCCGACCAGCTGCGGGAGCCCAGCGATCACCTGCCAAGCGAACCACCAGACCAGCACCCCCCAGGCGGGGAGCGGGATGAAACGGACCAAGATCCCGAAGAACAAGAGCATCCGGACGGGGACCTTTGGGTAGAGGACGAGATACGCCCCCATGACCCCGGAGATCGCACCCGAGGCCCCGACGGTGGGGAGGATCGATCCGGGGTCGACCGCCACATGGGCCGCCGCCGCGGCGAGGCCACAGAGGAGGTAGAACCCGAGGAAACGCCCCGCCCCCATCAGGTCCTCGACGTTGTTCCCGAAGACCCAGAGGAAGAGGGCGTTCCCAAGGAGGTGCCCCCACCCGCCATGCAGGAAGATCGAGAGGAGGGGGGTCAGTCGATTGACCGGCTCGGCGTCGACCACGCACATCAGGTTGGAGGTGATCGCGACCCCCGCCCCAACCTCGGCCCGCCCGGTCAGCTCCCCGGGGACCATCCCCAGGTTGCAGATGCTGCGGACTAGCTGATCGGTGAACCCCGCCCCCTGCACCACCACCCAGGCCACCCCGATCGCGAGCAGGATCAGGACCGTCATGACCGGGGGATGCAGGGTCGGATTGTCGTCACTGAGTGGGATCATGGCACCTCCATGCCATCTTGACTGCAACCATCCCCTGAAAATCTGCCATTTCGGCGCCTTTTACTGGCCCCGCCTTTGCCATTCAGGGGAGCAGACGCCGGTGGAGGCGACCGCCCCCGCCCTGAGCATCTCACCAACCGAATACTCCACTGAGGACCACATGGCAGACAAGGTGATCGGCATCGACCTCGGCACGACGAACTCCGTCGTCGCCGTCATGGAGGGGGGCGACCCCGTCGTCATCCCCAACGCGGAAGGGGGCCGGACCACGCCGTCAGTGGTCGGGTTCAGCAAGGATGGCGAGCGCCTCGTCGGGCAGATCGCGAAGCGCCAGGCCGTGACCAACCCGCAGAACACCGTCTTCTCGATCAAGCGCTTCATGGGCGGGAAGATGTCCGAGGTGCAGACCGAGACCTCGCGCGTCCCGTACAAGGTCGTGAAGGGGCAGAACGATCTCGCCGCCGTCGAGGTGCAGGGGAAGACCTACACCCCGCCCGAGGTCTCGGCGATGATCCTCCAGAAGATGAAGCAGACGGCGGAGGACTACCTGGGCCACTCGGTCACCAAGGCGGTCATCACCGTGCCCGCGTATTTCAATGACTCGCAGCGGCAGGCCACCAAGGACGCCGGCAAGATCGCCGGCCTCGAGGTGCTCCGCATCGTCAACGAGCCGACGGCAGCCGCGCTCGCCTACGGCCTCGACAAGGCGAAGACGAAGGACGAGAAGGTGGCGGTCTTCGACCTGGGCGGCGGCACGTACGACATCTCGATCCTCGAGCTCTACGAGGTCGAGGGGACGCGCCAGTTCGAGGTGAAGTCGACCAATGGCGACACGCACCTGGGCGGCGACGACTTCGACCAGAAGGTGATCGACTGGCTCGTCACGGAGTTCAAGAAGGATCAGGCGATCGACCTCGCCAAGGACCCGATGGCGCTCCAGCGCCTGAAGGAGGCGGCGGAGAAGGCGAAGATCGAGCTCTCGGGCACGACCTCGACCGATATCAACCTTCCCTTCATCACGGCGGACCAGACGGGGCCGAAGCACCTCAACTACACGCTCACCCGCGCCAAGTTCGAGCAGCTGGTGGACGACCTCGTGCAGCGCACGATCCCGCCGATGCAGAAGGCGCTCAAGGACGCGGGGCTCTCGCCGTCCGAGATCGACGAGGTGATCCTCGTCGGTGGCTCGACGCGCATGCCGCGGATCCAGGAGATCGTGAAGGAGTTCTTCAAGAAGGAGCCGAACAAGGGGGTGAACCCGGATGAGGTCGTGGCGGTCGGCGCGGCGATCCAGGGCGCGGTCCTCACCGGCGAGCAGAAGGACGTCCTCCTCCTCGACGTGACGCCGCTCTCCCTCGGCATCGAGACGCTGGGCGGGGTCTCGACGGTGCTCATCCCGCGGAACACGACGATCCCGACGAAGAAGTCGGAGACCTTCTCCACCGCGGCGGATAACCAGACCGAGGTCGAGATCCACGTGCTGCAGGGGGAGCGCGAGCTCGCGCTGCACAACAAGACGATCGGCAAGTTCCAGCTCACGGGGATCGCGCCGGCGCCGCGTGGGATGCCACAGGTCGAGGTGACCTTCGACATCGACGCCAACGGCATCCTGCACGTGACCGCGAAGGACAAGGCCACGGGCAAGGAGCAGAAGATCCGGATCGAGGCCTCGAGCGGGCTCTCGGACGCCGAGATCGACCGGATGGTGAAGGATGCGGAGGCGAACGCCACCGAGGACAAGAAGCGCCGGGAGGAGATCGAGACCCGGAACCGCCTCGACTCGCTCGCCTTCCAGGTGGAGAAGGAGTCGAAGGAGTGGGCCGACAAGCTCCCCGCCGAGGTGAAGACGCGCCTCGATGCGGCGGTGGAGCGGGCGCGGAAGGCGCACCGCGGCGAGGACATGGCGGAGGTGAACGCCGCCCTGACCGAGCTCACGGAGGCGTTCTCCGCGGCGGGCCAGGCGGTCTACGCCGCGCAGCCGGCGGCGGGCGCCGAGGGGGCCGAGGGGGGCGCCACCCCACCGAAGGAGGATGTCGTCGAGGCGGATTACGAGATCGTCGACGACAAGAAGTAAGACCGGGAACCCTAGGTCCCCCGAGGCAGTATGCTTCGGGGGACCTCTTCCATCCACCGCACGACGCACCGACCGATGACTTCCGTGATCTCCCGTACGAAACTCGTCTCGCTGGCCGTCCTTGCCTTCGTGGGCGGCATCTTCTTCGCCTCGTCCATGGAATGGACGGAGCGGCTCTTCGCGCAGGGGGGCGCGCGTCCGCGCGCCGAGCAGGTGCAGACCCTCGCCGACGCGAGCAACGCCTTCGTCTCGATCTCCGAGGCCCTCACGCCGGCGGTCGTCTCCGTGCAGGCGGAGCGGATCACCCGCGGCACCGCCCGGCGGCAGATGCCCCAGGGGGTCCCGCCCGGCTTCGAGGAGTTCTTCCGCCAGTTCGAGGCCCCGCCCTCGCAGCCGCGCACGCAGGAATCGAGCGGCTCCGGCTTCCTCGTCTCCCGCGACGGCTACATCCTCACCAACAACCATGTGGTCGAGGGGGCCGACCAGGTGAAGGTCGCGATGCAGGACCGCCGCGTCTTCGATGCCAAGATCATCGGCCGCGACCCGACCACCGACGTCGCGGTCCTCAAGATCGAGGGATCGAACTTCACCGCCGTGACCTTCGGGGACGACGCCGCCCTCCGGGTGGGCGAGTGGGTCCTCGCGATCGGTAACCCGCTCGGCCTCGACTTCACCGTCACCGCCGGGATCGTCAGCGCCAAGGGGCGTGGGCTCAATGGGCTGCAGCGCACCCAGTACGACATCAGCGACATGATCCAGACCGACGCCGCGATCAACCCCGGGAACTCGGGAGGGCCGCTCGTGAACGCCCGCGGCGCCGTGGTGGGGATCAACTCGGCGATCGCGAGCCAGACGGGGTTCTACTCGGGGTACGGGTTCGCGATCCCGATCACCCTCGCCAAGCAGGTGATGGATGACCTGATCCAGTATGGCGAGGTGCGCCGGGCCGTGATCGGTGTCGCGATCAACGAGGTGACGCCCGAGGACGCGGCGGTGGCGGGCCTCTCGCAGATCGCCGGCGTGAAGGTCGGTGGCTTCTCCGGGGAGGACTCCCCCGCGAAGAAGGCGGGGATCGAGCCGGGGGACGTGATCGTGAAGGCCGATGGGAAGGCGGTCGACCGGGTGAGCGCGCTGCAGCGGGTGATCCGCGCCAAGAAGCCGGGGGAGGTGGTCCCGGTCGAGGTGATGCGCTACGGGACCAAGAAGAACTTCCAGATCCGCCTCGGCGCCGCACCGAAGGACAACGGGGTGGTGGCCGAGGCCGGGGCCGCCCCGACCTCGGGCACGAGCGTGAGCGGCACGCGCCTCGGGATCGGCGTCGAGGCGCTCTCGAGCGAGCTCATCCAGGGACTGCGGATCCCCGAGGGGTATCGGGGGGTCCGCGTGGCGGAGATCGAGGCGGGGGGCCCGGCGGAGGGGCGCTTGGCCGTCGGGGATATCATCGTCGAGGTGCTCCCGGCCAAGAAGAAGGTCGGATCGCCCAGCGATGTGAACCGCGCGCTGGAGGGGATCCGAGGGGGCGCCTATATCAGCTTCCTGATCTACCGCCCGGTCCGCGGTGGCACGGGGAGCACGACGGTGGTGAACCTCCGGGTCCGCGACGGGAAGTAAGGGGCGGCAGGCGGTCGAACCGACCCCGGGGGCGCGGGGGGGGGCCCCGGGGGGGGTGGTTTGGGGGGGCGGGGGGGGGGGTGGCGAAATTGGTAGACGCGCAGGACTTAGGATCCTGTGCCGCAAGGCGTGTGGGTTCGAGTCCCACCTCTCGCATGGTCGGCAACCTTTCGGGTGACGGAGAGCGTTAAGGACAGATGCGAATCATCGTCATCGGCAGTGGGTTCGGCGGGCTGAGCGCCGCCATCCGTCTTCAGGCGCAGGGACATGAGGTCACCGTCGTCGAGCAGCGGGACAAGCCCGGCGGCCGCGCCTATGTGTACCAGCAGGACGGGTTCACCTTCGATGGGGGGCCCACGATCATCACGGCACCCTGGCTCTTCGACGAGCTCTTCGCCGCGGCGGGGAAGCAGGTCGCGGACTATGTGCGGATCGTCCCGATCGACCCGTTCTATCAGATCCGGTTCGAAGACGGGACCGTCTTCCGCTACAACGGGGATACCCAAGGGATCCTCGAACAAATCCGGAAGCTCAATCCGGATGATGTGCGTGGCTATCAGGCGTTCCTCAAGCAGAGTGAGCGGGTCTTCGGGGCCGGGATGTCGCTCATCGATAAGCCCTTCACCACCCTGATGGACATGGTGAAGGTCCTCCCCGACCTGATTCGGTTGCGTGCCGATCGCTCGGTGGCGGGGCTCGCGAACCGTCACCTCCGTGATGAGCGGTTGCGCCAGGTCTTCTCCTTCCACCCGCTGCTCGTCGGAGGGAACCCCTTCGAGACGACCTCTATCTACACGCTGATCCACCACCTCGAGAAGACCTGGGGGGTCTGGTTCGCGATGGGGGGGACGGGGAAGCTCGTCGACGCCTTCGTCCGCTGTCTGCAAGACATCGGCGGGACCCTGCGTCTCTCGACGACGGTCGACGAGATCATGGTCGACGAGCGCACCGGGAGGGCGAACGGCGTCCGTCTCGCTTCGGGCGAGGTGCTCCCGGCCGATGCGGTGGTGAGCAATGGCGATGTGGCCTTCACCTACAAGCATCTCGTGGCGCCCAAGTGGCGCAAGAAGAACACCGACGCGCGCATCGATGGGCTCGACTACTCGATGTCGCTCATGGTGATCTACTTCGGGACGAACAAGCAGTACCCCGACATCGCGCATCACGAGATCATCATGGGCCCCCGCTACAAGGGGCTCCTCGACGAGGTCTTCGGCACCAAGACGCTGGCCAAGGACTTCTCGCTCTATCTGCACCGCCCGACGGCGACCGACCCCTCGCTCGCGCCCCCGGGCTGTGACGCGTGGTACGTGCTCTCCCCGGTGCCGCACCTCGGGGGCCCGACGGACTGGCGCGTGGCGGCGCAGGAATACCGCGACCGGATCATGCAGTACCTCGAGGATCGCTATCTCCCCGATCTCTCCAAGCACGTCGTCACGGAGCATCGGATCGACCCGCTGCACTTCCGCGACACCCTGTCGAGCCACTTGGGGAGCGCCTTCTCGGTGCAGCCCACGCTCCTCCAATCGGCCTGGTTCCGGCCGCACAACAAGAGCGAGGACATCCCGAATCTCTATTTCGCTGGCGCCGGGACGCATCCTGGGGCGGGACTCCCTGGCGTCATCAGCTCGGGGAAGATCGTCGCCGACCTGATCGGGTCCGCGGCGTGACGATGTTGCCCGGCATCCTGAAGGAGACGGACGCCGACCTCGCGCGGGCCGATGCGCAGCATTGCGAGTCGATCACGCGCACCTATGCCCGCACCTTCGCCCTCGCCAGCCGCTTCCTCCCGCCGCGGAAGCGGCGTGGGGCCTTCGCGGTCTACGCCTTCTGCCGACTCGCCGACGACATCGTCGATCGGATGGCCGAGGCGCGCGACCCCGAGGCCGTGGCGCATGAACTGACGCAGTATCGCATCGGCGTGTCCGAAGCGCTGAGCGGGAACCCCGACGGGCCGGTCTTCCGCGAACTCTGGCGGGCGGTGTCGGAGTACGGCGTGCCGAGCGAAGTCCTCGAGGAGTTGCTCAACGGCGTGGCCTGCGACCTCCATCCTGCGCACTACGACACCTGGAGCCAGCTCACGAGCTATTGCGAGGGGGTCGCCTCCTCCGTCGGTTCGATGTGCACCTACATCTTCGGCGTCCTCGGCCACGACGGGGCGACGCGCGCGCGGGCGGTGCGCTATGCGCGCACCCTCGGGGTCGCGATGCAACTCACCAACATCCTCCGCGATGTGGGCGAGGATGCGACGCGCGGGCGGTGCTATCTCCCCGATGATGTCCTCGCCGCCTTCGGTCTCGATGCGCACCGCGTGCTCCACGATCCCACGCTCCGGCACGATCCGCGCTGGGCGCGCCTGATGCGCCATGAGATCGCCCGTGCCCGAGCGCTCTATCGCGCCGCGGCCCCGGGGATCCTCCTGCTCGAGCCCGATGCCCGCCGGTGCGCCCGCGCCTGTGCCGATGGCTATGCCGCGATCCTCGGCGCCATCGAGCAGAACAACTATGATTCGATCACCGTCCGGGCCCGTGTGGGGACCTTCGCCCGAGCCGGGTTGCTCTGGTCGGTCTGGCGTGGGGGGGAGGATGCCCAGCCCCCGGCCGGTGGACCGATCATCGAATGGGGCGAGCGCGCCCTCACACGCCCAGAGGAGATGATGCTATGCGCCTGAGCGCGACCACGGAGCCTCTGACGCCGCTCGATCGCGCGGCCCATGGCTTGATGTACGGGCACCTCGCGATGATCGTCTTCGCGACCTTCGCGATGGTCACGATCCTCGCGGGCGAGTTCCCCATCTGGATGCAGGGGCCCTACACGCAGACGGTCTATACCCTCGGATGGAAGTACTCGGGCCAGGTCTATATCCTCCTCGGGACGATCGCCGTGCTCCTGCACTCCGGCCCGCGCTTCGGCTGGGGTCGGGCCGTCGCCGTGATGGTCGTCGCGAGCGGGGTCGCCCTGCTCTCGGAGCTCGGCGGGACCAACGTCGGGCTCCCGTTCGGTCCGTATCGCTACACGGAGATGCTCGGGTATCGGATCATGGGGGATGTGCCCTACCCGATCCCGATCTCCTGGTACTACATGCTTTATGGGTCGCTCGCGATCTGCGGACGCATCATGGCCACCGATGACTCGTCGATGACGCGGTGGCGCTGGGCGCTGGTGGCGGGCGCGGTCCTCACGGCGTGGGATGTGCCGATGGAGGTCCACATGACTAACGTCACCCCCCCGCACTGGGTCTGGGAGCTCGATCGCACCCCGGCCTGGGTCCCGGGGTGGTTGGTGGAGCCGGTCTTCTACGGGATGCCGATCTCCAACTGGATCGGGTGGTATGTGACCGGGGTGATCGTGAGCCGCATCATGCTCGCCATCGTCCCGCCGACCACCTGGACCGCCAGCGTCTCCGTGGTGGCCTTCCCCTTCCTGATCTATGCCATGAACGGCGTGATGCCGATCGCGGTCACCGCCCGCCATGGGTACTGGCTGGCGGTCCTCGGCGGGATCGTCGCGATGGGGCTCCCGCTCTGGCTGGCCCGGCGTCGCCCAGCCGCTTAACTTTCCGAGGTTCCTGAGCCCCCCGCTACCGGAGCCCGGTGGCGGGGGTTCGTGTCCCTCCGAATCTCTGCTATCCCCTTGAACGATATGGACATCCAGATCACCGCCACCAAGAGCGAGGGGGCCGAGCGCCGGCTCCAGATCGCCGTCGCCGCGACCCGCGTGGTCGAGGCCCGCACCAAGGCGGCGGCCCGCGTCGCCAAGCAGGTCCGCGTCCCCGGCTTCCGCCCCGGCAAGGCGCCGGTCGCGATGGTGCGCAAGCAGTATGGCGCCGCCATCGACCAAGAGGCGGTCGAGGCGCTCCTGCGCGAGGCCTTCGAGATGGTCGTCACCGAGCAGCAGCTCGAGCTCGTGACCCAGCCGCACGCCCACGATGTGAGGTTCGGCGAGGACCAGAGCCTCAGCTTCGAGCTCCACTGTGAGGTCCGCCCGCAGCTCGCCCTCGAGAAGCTCGAGGGGTTCCGCGTGATGCGTCCGACGGATGTGGTCACCGACGAGCAGGTGCAGGAGCAGATCGAGCGGCTCCGCGACCAGCGCGCCACCTGGACCCCCGCCGAGGGGAAGGCGAACGAAGGCGACCTCGTCACCGTGACCCTCGCCACCGAGGAGCACGGGACGATCCCCGAGGGGCGTGAGTACCGCCTCGTGATGGGGGCCGGGCAGGTGATCCCGGCGATCGAGGAGATCGTGATGACGATGAACCCGGGCGAGACGGTCGAGCGGTCGGTGACCTGGCCCGAGGATTTCCCCGATGAGGCGCAGCGCGGGAAGACGCGGCAGGTGCGCGTCGCGCTGACCGAGGTGAAGCGGAAGTCGCTCCCGGCGCTCGACGATGCCTTCGCGCGCGAGATGGGGGACTTCGACTCCCTCGCCGCCTTCGAGACGGTCGTGCGCGAGGATATGGCGGCGGCCGCGGTGCGCGACGCCGACGCGGCGGCCCGCACGCAGCTCCTCGACGAGATCGTGCAGGCCAACCCCTTCGACCTCCCGCCGAGCTGGGTGAAGCAGATGATCCGGGCGTACGCCGAGGCGTATCGGATCCCGGAGGCGGAGCTCGTGAAGTTCGGCGATGAGATCCAGGGGATGGCCGAGCGCCAGGTGCGCCGCGACCTGATCATCGACACGATCGCCGAGCGCGAGGGGCTCGTCGCCACCGAGAAGGACGTGGACGACAAGGTCGCCGAGCTCGCCGAGAAGCGTGGGACCGAGCCCGGGCCGCTCTACGCCTCCTTGCAGAAGGCGGGACGGCTCCGCGAGCTTGAACGGAGCATCACCGAGGAGCGGGTCTTCACCTGGCTCCTGGGCAAGAACACCATCGAGCAGGCCTGACCCCAAGGATCATTCCCATGGCGATCATCCCGAATCCCTACGTCATCGAACGGTCGAGCCGCGGCGAGCGCAGCTACGACGTGTACAGCCGGCTCCTCATGGACCGGATCATCTTCCTCGGCACGCCGATCAACGACGACGTGGCGAACATGATCATCGCGCAGATGCTCTTCCTCGAGGCGGACAACCCGGGGCGGGACATCCACCTGTACATCAACTCGCCGGGGGGGAGCGTCTCGGCGGGGCTCGCGATCTACGACACGATGCAGTTCCTGAAGTCGCCGGTGAACACGATCTGCATGGGGCTCGCCGCCTCGATGGGGGCCTTCCTCCTCGCGGCCGGACGCCCGGGCAAGCGCTCGGCGCTCCCGCACTCGCGGATCATGATCCACCAGCCCTCGGGGGGCGCACAGGGGACCGCGGCCGATATCGAGATCCAGGCCCGGGAGATCATCTATCTCCGCGCCAAGATGAATGAGTTGATGGCCAAGCACACCGGGCGTCCGCTCGAGGAGATCGAGCGCGACGTGGACCGTGACCGCTTCATGAGCGCGGACGAGGCGAAGACCTACGGGATGATCGACCAGGTGGTCGTGAACCGTGAGGAGACCGCCCCGACCTTGACGGCCACCAAGTAACGCCTGAGCTTCCCGAGACCATGTCCCACGACCGCCACCTCCGCTGTTCCTTCTGCGGCAAGTCCAAGGACGCGGTCCGGAAGTTCATCTCGGGCCCCTCGGTCTACATCTGCAACGAGTGCATCACGCTCTGCAATGAGATCCTGGCGGAGGACGAGGAGCGCGAGGTCCAGCCGGAGACGGTGACCCGCGTCCCGGCGCCGCAGGAGATCAAGGCGACGCTGGACGAGTACGTGATCGGGCAGGACGCGGCCAAGAAGGCGCTCGCGGTGGCGGTGTACAACCACTACAAGCGGGTGAACTCGGGGGCGAAGCGCGAAGAGGAGGTCGAGCTCGACAAGTCGAACATCCTCCTCTTGGGCCCCACGGGGGTCGGGAAGACCCTCTTGGCCCAGACGCTGGCCCGGATGCTGGATGTCCCCTTCACGATCGCCGACGCCACGACGCTGACCGAAGCGGGGTATGTAGGCGAGGACGTCGAGAACATCCTCGTGCGGCTCCTGCAGGCCGGGGACTACAACGTCGCCGAGTGCGAGCGCGGGATCATCTACATCGACGAGATCGACAAGATCGCGCGGAAGTCGGAGAACCCGAGCATCACGC
>JBMTXT010000063.1:0-10431 GCA_049453775.1 Gemmatimonadaceae bacterium
GGGGGGGGGGGCCCCCGCGGATCCTCGGCGCGTGGTATCCCGCCTGAGTGCGTCTCGCGCACCCTGATCGCGTGACCTCCCTCGGCGCGTTCCTCGTCCCCGAGCTCTGGTGGGATCCGCAGGCGGGGTTCTCCCACCTCGAGGCGCTGATCGACGATGCGTTCGAGCTCGGGGTGCAGGCATTCCACGTGCGCGGTGGACCGGCGGAGGCGGTGCGTGCGCTCACCGCCGATCTCCATCGACGGGCGCCCGAGCCGCTCCTGATCGCGATGGAGACGTCGGCGGGGGTCGGGAGTCTGGTGCCGGAGATGACCCCCCTCCCGCCGCTCCGCGCCCTCGCCGCGCTCCGCGACAGCGACGCCATCCGCCGTGCGGCGCTGCTGACCGCACGACAGCTCCGCGCGCTCGGCGTGAACTGGGGGCTCGCGCCCGTCGCCGACCTCGCCCATCCGGGTACCTTCCTCGATCGGGGCGCCCGCGCCCTGGGGGAGGATCCACAGCGCGTCGCGGAAGATGTCGTCACCTGGATCGATGCCTGTCAGTCGCAGGGGGTCTTGGCCTGTGCGCGGCACTTCCCTGGGGTGGGGCGGGCGATGGGGGATCCGGAGCGGGCGGCGGGGGTGATCGAGACGGAGGCCGGCACCCTCTGGGCCACCGATCTCGTCCCTTTTCGTGGGGCGATCGATACGGGAGTCGCGAGCGCACTCGTGGGGGCGGTGGCCTTTCCCGGGCTCGATCGCCGCGGCGTCGTCGCGACCCATTCGGCGCCGCTCATCGGTGCGCTCCTTCGCGACGAACTCGCGTTCGATGGACTGATCGTCGGGGCCCGCGCGGACGGGCGGGCGATGGGTGGCCCCGAGGGGGCGATCCCGGCGACGGTCGATGCGGTGCGGGCGGGATGCGATCTCGTCCTCGCCTCCGATGACCTCGGTGGGGCGGTCGAGGCACTCGATGCAGCCGTCGACCAGGGGCTGATCTCCACCGAGAGGCTCGAGGCCAGCGCACAGCGGCGGCGCTTCTGGTCCGCCTGGGCGGTCCCGCGGGAGACGCGGGAACCGACGCTCGACGATCTGCTCTGGGCGCGACAGGTCGCCGATCTCGTCGTCCACCCCGTGCGAGGCGCCTTCGTCGGGCTCGGACCGGTGATCGAAGTCGAGACGGTGATGCGGGACGAGGCGCACACCTCACTCCATCCCTTCCTCGAGACGCTCCGGGGCGCCGGCCATGAGGTGCGGCTCCGGCCGAGCGCCGATCCCCGCATCGGTGATGCGCTCATCGTCGCCCTCGATCCGGCGCGACGCGCCGTCGTGGTCTTCGGTCCCCCCGAGGTCGCGCGTGCGGTGTCGGGGGCGACGGAGGTGCTCTGTGCTTGGAGCGCGGACCGCGCGATGCAGGAAGGGGTGGCGCGGCGCCTGCTCTGAGCGGAGGCGCTACTTGACCACCCGGCGCGCGTCGGCCGGGAGTTGGGCGACGAGGCGTGCGGAGGGGACGGTGTAGACGATGCGTCCCCCACTCTCGCCCGCGGCACCGAACAACACCCCGATCACGAGCCCGCGGGCATCGAAGACCGGGGAGCCGCTCGAGCCCTGTGCCGCATAGGCATCGAGCTGGATGTTCTCCGCCAGCGTCTTGCTCACGGTCCCGATCCCGAGCGTCGCGGCGGGACGGAGGGTGTTGATGCTCCCCTCCATGCCGGCGGTCGCGTTCCCGAGTGGGAACCCCAGGATCGCGACCGGGTCACCGAGTCGGACGTTGTCACTGTCGCGCGCGACCCCGCTGATCGTCGGATAGGGGCCCGGGCGCGTGATCCTCAGGAAGGCGAGTTCATCGGTCTCGCTGATGGATTCGATCGTCGCGAAGCGCCACTCCCCCTTCGTCCCCTCGAAGACCACCGCGATGCGCTCGACCCCCTGCCCATTCGTGGGGCGCACCACGTGGCGATTGGTGACGATCAGCCCATCGGGGAGGAGATTGAATCCCGTCCCCGTCGCGGCCTCGCCATTCTCGAGCTCGACCGCGACGAAGACCACCGCCGCCTTGTTCGCGGCGAGGATCGCGCTGTAATCGGTGCGCGCGAACGAGGCGGTCCGTTCCTGAGAGGCCCGCAGCCGATCGGCGATCGACGCGACGTTCTCGCCCCGCTGCTGCGTCGTGCGCAGTTCCGCCGAGAGGCGGTCGATCTCGGCGCGCGCCTCTTGGACGGCCGCGGCGCCGACCCCGGTCTGGGAGAGGCGGGCGTCGAGGAGGCGCGAGAGGGAATCGTTCGCTGCGACGAGGGAGGCGACGGCCGCCTGTCCCACACGCGCGCTGCGCATCGAGATCGCCACGGCGATCGCCCCCCCGCCGACCACGAGGACGACGAGGAGGAGGATCATCCGGCGAAGGGTGCCGGTCTCCTTGCGCACCGCCTCGGCGATCCGCACCTCGGTGTTCTTCTTGGGGAGGGGGGCCGCCGAGGGAGCGGTCTCGACCGGCGTCGAGCGGGTCTGACGCACCTCCGGACGCGCGGCCGCCGCCCCCTGGATCGTGAGGCTGACGGAGGGGCCATCGGGGCCGAAGTCGATCACATCGCCATCGCGCAGCGCGCGCGTCCCCGTGAGCCGCTCCCCATTCACGAAGGTCCCATTCGTACTGCCGAGGTCGGTCAGGACGTAGCGTCCCTCCTCGAGCCGGATCTCCGCATGTCGCGACGAGGCGTCGCGATCGAGCTCGAGATCGAAGCGGAGGTCGTTCTCCGGATGCCGGCCGATTCGGATCACCGTCTGGGCGAGCCGGAGGCGCGTGCCGGACTGGCTCCCGCGACGGAAGTGGAACTCGATGCCGCTCAACTGAGGACGATCCCCAAGGCGACGAAGATCAGGACCAGGATGGCGAAGACCGTCAACGATGGGGCGAGCGAGGGGGGCTGTGACGCCGCGGCGCGTTTCTTCTTCGGCGCGTCGGGCTTCGCGGATGACGCCGGAGCCGCGGCTGGCGCCGCCCCCGAACTCGGACGTGCGGGCACCTTCGGCGGCGGGACCACCGGCGCTGCGGCCTCCGCCGAGGCGACGGAGGCGGCGATCGCCTTGGCGTCGATCGGCACCGTCGCCCGGTCCTGCGGGGGACCCGCGTAGACCTGATATCGAGGGACCTCGGCGAGGGTCGGGGGCAACCCGGCTCCATCGAGGCGGACGACGATCGCGGTGATGTTGTCGGGCCCGCCCGTGGCGTTGGCCCGATCGATCAGGGCGTCACACCCAGCGTGCAGGGTCGGGGCCGCGCCGAGGAGCTGTGCGATCTCCGGCCCGCGGACCTGGCCCGAGAGGCCATCGGAGCAGACCACGAGGAGGTCGCCCCGCTGCACCCGCTGCACGGTCAGATCGACCTTCACCCGCGCTTCGGGGCCCAACGCCTGCAGGATGATGTTCCGACGCTCGGAGACCTCCGCTTCCTCCGCGGTCAACTCCCCAGCGTCGACCAACCGCTGCATCAGCGACTGGTCCTTGGTGATCTGGGTGGCGATGCCGCGGCGGATCAGATAGGCGCGCGAGTCGCCCACCTGACACAGATAGAGGGTGTCGCCGAGGAGCCCGGCGAGCGTGACGGTGGTCCCCATCCCCTTGGTGTCGGGGTGCGTGGTCGCGTGCGCATGAATCCGCTGATTGGCTCGCTCGGTGGCGAGTCGTAGCGTCTGCGCGAATCGATCGGGATCGGTGGCCGGCGTCTCAGCCCACTGCGCGCGGACTTCCTCGAGGATCACCGCGCACGCCATCCCACTCGCGAGCTCGCCCGCCGCGGCGCCCCCCATCCCATCGGCGACCACGAAGAGGGCCCCACGCGAGCCGACGGTCCGGAGCGGCCAGGCGAGGCGCTCCCGCTCCTCCGTGACCGGCTGGGCCGGTTGGGCCGCCGCGAGATCGGCGACGAGGAAGGCATCCTCGTTGTGCTCACGTCGCCGCCCCACGTCGGTGCGGCTGACCACCTCGATCGAGACAGGTGCTACCGTGACCGGGGTGGTCACGGATTCTCGCACCCGAAGAGTTCGATCGCGCGCGTCGCGAGGTTGATGCGGGGCCGTTCGTTGTGCAGCGCGCGGACCTGACGGGCGGCGCGGCACACCCCCACCTCATCCTCGAGTTTCGTGTACGCGAGCATCTGCACGTAGTACGACTCGGCGAGCGCATTGCCCGCGAGCGATCCCTGGATCTGTTGGAGATCGCCAAGGACGCGCCGTGCGGTGGCCGGGGTCGCGGCGGCGGCCTGGACCTCGCGGAGCCACCCTTCCAACAGCGTCATCGGACTCGGCGCGGCGGGGGCCGGCGCGCTGGGGGTCGGCGCGCTGGAGACCGGTGCCGTGCTCGCTGGCCCCGCGCTCTGACTCGGGGCAGGGGTGGTCTTCGTTCCTGCCGTCGGCGCGGGGGGCGGGGTCGCGGTGCGGGAGGCGCCGGTCGGGGTGGCTGCGGGCATCGTGGGGCCCGCCGCACCCGCGCCCGTCCGCGGGTTCGACATCAACTGCGTCGACCCCGTTGGGGCGGGGAGCGTCGTCGGTGCGGCGCTCGTGCTCTCGGCCACCGACGAGGGGACGGGGGGCGTGCTCGCCACCGTCGTCGCGGCGCCGCCGCCGATCAGACCCATCTTCCAGGCGACGACCGCGATGGTGATCGCCGCACCCACGCCGCCGAGGGCGAGCGGGGTCTTGCTCTTGGGCGCGGGGGCCACGGCGGTGGTCGTGCCGCCGGTCGCCGCAGCGCGGCCCCCGACGCGGGTAGGGGGCATCGGGGCTCGCGCCGCGACCGTCGCGGGGGCGCTCATGACGACCGTGCCCGCCTCGTCCGTGGGATGCGCCGGCATCGCGGCGAGCGCCGCCGCGAACTCGCGGCCGAACTGCGCGGCGCTCTGGTAGCGGTCCTTGGCGTCGCGGGCGAGCGCGAGGTCGAGTGTGGCTTGCACCGCCTCGGGCCAGGCGACGTCGGGGCGGACCTCCGCGAGGGCGCGCGGGACGTCGGTGAGGCGCATGATCATCGCCTCCTGCGCCGAGGTGGCGGAGAAGGGGAGGGCCCCGGTGAGACAGTTGAAGGCGACGAGGCCCAGGGCGTAGATGTCGGACCGGCCGTCGAGCTTGTCGCCGGCGAGCTGCTCGGGACTCATGTACTCCGGGGTGCCCACGACCATCCCGGTCTTGGTGACGTTCTGCGCCTCGCTCGTGCTCGCCTTCGCGATCCCGAAGTCCACGACCTTCACGAGGTCCGACCCATCGCGGTTCTTTGCGACCATGATGTTGTCGGGCTTCAGGTCGCGGTGGACGATGCCGGCGTCGTGCGCGATCTGGAGTGCGTCGGCGGTCTGGTGGATGATGCTCGCGGCGCGGGCGGGCTGGAGGGGCCCCCCCTGCTCGATGATGTCGGTGAGCGCGGACCCCTCGATGAACTCCATCGCGAGGTAGATCATCCCATCGGGCGTCTCCCCGAAGTCGTAGATGCCGCAGATGTTCGGGTGGCTGAGGCGCGAGGCGTTGGAGGCCTCGCGATTGAAGCGCGCCACGGCGTCGGGGTCGGTGTTCATCCCCGGGTTCATGACCTTGAGCGCGCTCTTGCGCCCCATCTTCACATGCTCGGCGAGGTAGACGGTGCCCATCCCACCGGCGCCGAGCTTCTTGAGGATGTGATAGCGATCGGCGACGACGGAGCCGAGGAGGTCGCTCTGATTGGCGGCGGCGCGCAGCGCGGTGCCATCGCGCGGGCAGAACCGCTCGGAGAGAGGATATTCGGTGCCGCAGGTGGGGCAGATCTTCTGGTTCTCGCTCACCGGTTCCTCATGCCACTCGCGTGGGGTGGGCCGTCATCAGTCGCGGGGCGTCGCCCGCACGAGGGCGGCCGACGGTCTCTGCCGAATATACGGGCCGATCGGACGGGGCGGGAGTAAGATGGAGGGTGTGGTGGGACGACCAGGAGGCGGGATGAGTGAGGCGTTGATGGGGCCGCCGCGGAGCGCGGTGCGCGCATGGGTGCACGCGAGCGCGGTCGTGGGGGGGGATGTGGTGCTCCAGGACGACGTGAGCGTGTGGCCCACGGCGGTGATCCGCGGCGACCGCGATCGGATCACCATCGGCGAGGCGAGCAATGTGCAGGATGGCGCGGTGCTGCATGCCGATCCCGGGATGCCGTGCACGATCGGTGCGCGCGTGACGATCGGGCATCGTGCGGTGGTGCATGGAGCCACGGTGGAGGACGACGCGCTGATCGGGATCGGGGCGATCGTGTTGAATGGTGCGGTGGTGGGGGCGGGGGCGTTGGTCGCGGCGGGGGCGGTGGTGCCGGAGGGGATGGTGATCCCGCCGGGGACACTGGTGCGTGGGGTCCCCGCGACGGTGGTGGGGGCGCTCAGTGAGGCACAGGGGGGGGGGGGGGGCGCTCTGGGCGGCACAGGCGTCGCGCGTCGCGCGCGGGGGGGCCACGTATGTGGAGCTGAAGGAGCGGTATCGGGGTCTTGGGAGCGGGGACCAGCGGTCAGACGGGTAGTGTGGCACGCGGAACGGAGCAAGGACTGGCGCGGGTCGCTGCATCAGGGTACACTCCCCCTCCCGCGCTGGCGCCGGATTTTGTGCGTCTTGGTACGGCGTGGCTAAGTCGTTGTGAATCAACTGTTTGCCGGTCGCATCGCTGTCGAGGTTCTGGTGCTGTTCGGGTGTCGTGAAGGTGCGGGAGGAAGGTGACACTTGGGTGGTCGTGGAAAACTCGGGTTGCGGGGCCGTTTCGTGATATCTCGTTCGTAAGTCGTTCTCTTGATGGGGTTTGCCGCGTGCTTGCGCGGCTTCACGAGTCGCGTAGCTTGGACCCCCTCAACCCCTCACCACCCTTCGTTGGAGATGTGGCAATGGCTCTTCCGGTGACCCCCCCATCGACCCCCGCGACCCTTTCGCAGAACGCGCGCACGGTCCTCGACAAGCGCTATCTGGTGAAGGACAAGACCGGGAAGTCGGTGGAGACGCCGGAGGACATGTTCTGGCGCGTCGCGACGACGGTCGCGGAGCCGGAGCGTCGCTATGGCGCCACCGAGAAGCAGGTGGAGAAGGTCGCGCGCCAGTTCTATGAACTGATGACGCAGCGGCGTTTCGAGCCGAACTCGCCGACCCTCATGAACGCGGGGCGTCCGCTCGGGCAGCTCTCGGCCTGCTTCGTGCTCCCGGTGGACGATGCGCTCTCCAATGGGCACAGCGGCATCTATGACACGCTCCGCTCGATGGCGCTCATCCATCAGAGCGGGGGCGGCACCGGGTTCTCCTTCTCGCGGATCCGCGCGAAAGGGTCGATGGTGCGCTCGACCACCGGCGTCGCGAGCGGCCCGGTCTCGTTCATGCAGCTCTATGACGCGTCGACCGACGCGGTGAAGCAGGGGGGCACGCGCCGCGGCGCGAACATGGGGATCCTCCGGGTCGATCACCCCGACGTGATGGAGTTCATCACGTGCAAGGAGGATCTGACCAAGATCACGAACTTCAACATCTCGGTCGCCATCACCTCGAAGTTCATGGAGGCCCTGAAGGCGGGGTCGTCCTACGACATCATCGATCCCATCTCCAAGGCGGTCGTCGGCCAGCTCGATGCGCGCGAGGTGTGGGACAAGATGATCGAAGGGGCGTGGCGCACGGGTGAGCCGGGCGTCTTCTTCATCGACGAGGCCAACCGCTACAACCCGGTCCCGCACCTCGGCGCCTACGAGGCGACCAATCCGTGCGGCGAGCAGCCCCTCCTCGCGTACGACGTCTGCAATCTCGGCTCGATCAACGTCGGCCACTACGTCGTGGATGGCGAGATGGATTGGAAGGCCTTCGCCAAGGACATCCATCTCTCGACGCGGATGCTCGACAACATCATCGATGCGAACAAGTACCCGCTCCCGGAGATCGACGCGCTCGCGAAGCGGATCCGTCGCATCGGGCTCGGGGTGATGGGCTTCGCCGATGCGCTCATCCGCCTCGGGATCAAGTACGACAGCGCCGAGGGGGTCGCGTTCGGCCGGAAGGTGATGGAGTTCGTCGACGTCGAAGGGAAGAAGGAGTCGGCGCGGTTGGCCGAGGAGCGTGGCGCCTTCCCGGAGTGGGAGCGCTCGATCTGGGGGCCCGATGCCACCTGTGCGCGCGACGAGGCGGGGCAGCGCATCCGTCCCGAGATGAAGCTCCGGAACTGCAACGTCACGACCGTCGCCCCGACCGGGACGATCTCAATCATCGCGGGCTGCTCGTCGGGTCTCGAGCCGCTCTTCGCCGTCGCCTTCATGCGCAACCAGGCCGGCGTCATGATGCCGGATGTGAACGAGGACTTCGTCGCGATCGCGCAGCGGGAGGGGTGGTACTCCGAGGCGCTCATGGAGCGGATCGCGAAGACGGGCTCGGTGCAGCAGCCCGAGGTGCCGGCCAAGTGGCAGGCGGTCTTTGCGACGGCGAACAACATCACGCCGGAGTGGCACATCCGGATGCAGGCGGCGTTCCAGCAGCACTGCGACTCCGCCATCTCCAAGACGACGAACTTCGCGCACACCGCGACCCGTGAGGATGTGCGCGCGATCTATGAGCTCGCCTACGAGATGAAGTGCAAGGGCGTCACCGTGTATCGGGACGGCTCGCGGGATGGGCAGGTGCTCTCGACCGGTGCGACCGCTGATGCGGCCGCGAAGCGCGATGGGGCCAAGGAGGATGCGGCGACCAAGCGCGAGCTCGCTGAGCTCAAGGGCCAGCTCGCCGAGCTCACCAGCGACAACGATCGGCTCAAGAAGCTCCTCTTCGACTCGGAGGCGGAGAACCTCCAGCGCCGCCAGAAGCGGTCGCGCCCGGACATCCTCCGTTCGACGGCGATCCGCAAGGAGACCCCGCTCGGCATCATGTTCGTGCACATCACCGAGGACGATAAGGGCCAGCCGTTCGAGGTCTTCATCAACCTCGGGAAGGCGGGTGGATCGGCGATGGCCGACGCCGAGGCGGTGGGGCGGTTGATCTCGCTCGCGCTCCGCTCCGGGATCTCGATCCAGCAGGTGCACCGTCAGCTCCGTGGGATCTCGTCGGATCGCGCCGTGGGCCTCGGGCCCAGCAAGGTCCTCTCGATGCCGGACGCGATCGGGCTCGCGCTCGAGGATTGGATGCGCTCCAAGCAGGGCGTGCAGCAGGAGCTCCTCGCGGGCGCCGCGCCGCAGGCCACGCCGGCCCCGTCGCCGGTCGTCACCGTCGGTGGCGCGCAGATGCAGTTCGACGCGGTGAATGGCGGTGACGCCTTCATCGGCACCTGCCCGGACTGCGGGAGCCAGCTCGAGTTCGCCGAAGGGTGCGTGAAGTGCCACGTCTGCGGCTTCTCTGAGTGCGGCTGATCCTCGGGACCATGACGGCCGCCCTCGCATGGGCGGCCCTGGTCCTGCAGATCGGGCTCAATCTCTCGAGTGGGGTGGATCCGTTCGGGAATCCCCGGACCCCGTGGATGTCGATGGTCGATCTCTTCGGCTACTTCACGATCCTCACCAACCTGCTCGTCGCCTTGGTCATCACGATTCCCGCGGTCGCGCCCATGAGCGCGGCCGCGGGTTTCTTTCGCGACCTCCGCACCACCTGGACGGCGGCCGCGGCGATCGTCGTGGTGGGGATCGCCTACCACGTGCTCCTGAGTGCGCAGTACAACCCCACGGGGCTCGGGGCGTGGACCGATCTCGCCTTCCACTATCTGGTGCCGACGCTCTTCGCGGTGTACTGGGTGACCACGACCGACCTCGGCGGGGCGCGATTCCTGTCGCAGGCCGGGATGTTGAGCGTCTATCCGTTCGCCTACTTCGTCTACGTGATCGGGCGGGGAGAGGTGCTCGGGACCTATCCGTATTTCTTCGTGGATGTCCGGACCCTGGGATTGCTTGGCGCACTGACGAATGCGCTCGGGATCCTCGTCTTCTACCTGTTCGTGGCGTGGGTGCTGGCGCTCCTCGCGGGATGGGTCTCGAGACGGCGCCCCGCGCGCGTGTGAGGTCGAGGCGGGGCGATTCGCTCCCGGTGGGAGGGAATCGGTGATGGGGAGTCGAGGGGACGCTGGCATCGTGCTGGCGTCCCCTTCGCGTCCCTTCTACCAGTTCTTGACTCATGATGATGAGGCATATATACTCATGGATATGACACAGCGACTGCAGGTCCTCCTCGAGGACGCCGAATTCGACGAGATCCGCGCCATCGCGCGTCGGCATCGCATGACCGTAGCGGAATGGGTGCGCCAGGCGATGCGGCTGGCGCGTCGAGACGAGCCCGCGGTTGAGTCGACGCGGAAGCTCGCGATGGTACGGGAGTCGGTCCGGGGCGCCTATCCCACCGGCCCGATCGACGCACTGCTCGCCGAGATCGAGCGCGGGCGTGCCGGGGAGACCCCCGCGTGATCTTCCTCGACTCCAATGTCCCGATGTACCTCATCGGCGCGCCGCATCCGAACA
>JBMTXT010000064.1:0-10377 GCA_049453775.1 Gemmatimonadaceae bacterium
TACTTCGAGGCGGTCGTCCTGATCATCGCCTTCATCCTCACTGGCAATGCCTTCGAGGCGCGAGCCAAGCGGAACACCGCCGTGGCGCTGCGCACGCTGGTGCAGTTGCAGCCCAAGACGGCGCGCGTGGTCCGCAACCTGATGGAGCGTGAGATCCCGATCGATGAGGTCGTGCCCGGGGATGTGGTCGCGGTGAAGCCGGGGGAGCGGGTGCCGGTGGATGGTGTGGTGCTCCGCGGCGAGAGCGCGGTCGATGAGAGCATGCTCACCGGGGAGTCGATCCCGGTCGCGAAGCAGAAGGGGGACCGCGTCTACGGCGGGACGCTGAACGGGACCGGTGCCTTCCGCCTGACCGCGACGACGCTCGGCGCCGATTCCGCGCTCGCACGGATCGTGCAGCTGATGCGCGACGCGCAGGGCTCCCGCGCGCCGATCCAGCATCTCGCCGACCGGATCTCGGCGATCTTCGTCCCGGTGGTGGTGGCGATCGCCGCGCTGACCTTCATGACCTGGGTGCTGGTCGGAGGGGAGCCGGTGCGGGCGCTCGCGGTCGCGGTCTCCGTGCTCATCATCGCCTGTCCCTGTGCGATGGGGCTCGCGGTGCCGACGGCGGTGATGGTCGCCACGGGGCGCGGGGCGGCACTCGGGGTGCTCATAAAAGGGGGCGAGGCGCTGCAGCGCGCCGCCGAGGTCGACACGGTGGTCCTGGATAAGACGGGGACCGTGACCGAGGGACGGCCGGTCCTGACCGACCTGCTGCGCGCGGACGGGGCGCCGGACGAGGCGACGGTGCTCGCGCTCGTGGCGGCGGTGGAGCGGCGCTCGGAGCATCCCGTGGCCGATGCGATCGTGCGGGAGGCATCCGCGCGCGGGCTCGCGCTCGGTGAGGTCGAGGGATTCGCCTCGCTGACGGGGCGTGGCGCGCGTGGGATGATCGATGGGCATGCGGTGCTCGTCGGCAATGCGGCACTGCTCACGGAGCACCAGGTGGATGTGCAGGGCGTGCGGCGCGAGGCCGACCGGCTCGCCAGTGCGGGGCGCACCGTGCTCTTCGTCGCGATCGATGGGCGTGCCGCCGGGGTGATCGCCGTCGCCGATCCCATCCGTGCCACCTCGCGTGAGGCGATCGCGGCGATGCGTGCGCGCGGGCTCGCGGTGGTGCTCCTCACGGGTGATGCGGCGCGCGTGGGGGAGGCCGTGGCGCGAGAGGCGGGGATCTCGCGGGTGGTCGCCGGGGTGTTGCCCGAGGGGAAGGTGGCCGAGGTGCAGCGGCTCCAGCGGGAGGGGCGCGTGGTCGCGATGGTCGGGGATGGGATCAACGATGCCCCCGCGCTCGCGCAGGCCGATGTGGGGATGGCGATGGGGAGCGGCGCCGATGTCGCGACGAATGCCGCGGATGTGGTGTTGATGCGCGGGGACCTGCGTGCGGCGGCGCAGGCGCTCCATCTCGCGGGCCGTACCATGCGGACCATGCGCCAGAACCTCTTCTGGGCCTTCGCGTACAACGTGGTCGGGATCCCCGTCGCGGCGGGGGTGCTCTACCCCACCTTCGGGATCCTGCTCAGTCCGGTCGTCGCAAGCGCCGCGATGGCGTTCAGCTCGGTGAGCGTGGTGACGAACGCGCTGCGCCTGCGTGGTGCGCGGCTCGATTGAGCCGGCGGTGATCCTTTAGGATTCGATCATGGAACTCGGGATCTATTCCTTCGTCGAGGCCACACCGATGGCCGACGGCACGCTGATCTCCCCGGAGCAGCGGCTCGCGGATTTCATGGAGGAGGTCGCGCTCGCCGATGCGGTGGGGCTCGATGTGTTCGGCGTGGGGGAGCATCATCGTGCCGACTATGTGGTCTCGACCCCGGCGGTGGTCCTCGCCGCGGCCGCGATGCGCACCACGCGCATCCGGCTCACGAGTTCGGTCTCGGTGTTGAGCTCGGACGATCCCGTGCGCGTCTTCCAGGAGTACGCGACGGTCGATCTGCTCAGTCATGGGCGCACCGAGATCATGGTCGGGCGAGGGAGCTTCATCGAATCGTTCCCGCTCTTCGGCTACGATCTGCACGACTATGAGTCGTTGTTCACCGAGAAACTCGAGCTCCTCCTCCAGATTCGTGAGCAGGAGCGGGTGACGTGGTCGGGGAGGCATCGGGCGCCGCTCAACGACCAGCCGATCTACCCGCGGCCGGCGCAGTCGCCGATCCCCGTCTGGGTCGCGGTCGGTGGGACGCCGCAATCGGTCGTGCGGGCCGCGACGCTGGGGCTCCCGATGGCGCTCGCGATCATCGGGGGCTCTCCCGAGCGCTTCGTCCCGTTCGTGCAGCTCTATCGCGAGGCCTGGGCCCGCGCGGGGCATGCGCCCGAGCGGCTCCAGGTGAGCATCAACTCGCACGGCTTCATCGCAGACACCACCGCCATCGCCGATGCGACCGCCTTCCCGCCCTATATGCACCAGATGGGGAAGATCGGGCGGGAGCGGGGGTGGCCCCCACCGACGCGACGGCAGTTCGAGGCCGAGTGTTCGATGCAAGGGGCGCTCCTCGTCGGTGATCCGCAACGGGTGATCGATAAGATCCTCTGGGAGCATGAGCTCTTCGGGCATACGCGCATGCTGATCCAGTTCAGCGTGGGGACCGTGCCGCAGCGCGAGATGCTCCGGTGCATCGAGCTCTACGGTACGGTGGTCGCGCCGGCGGTACGGAAGGCGCTCGGTACCTCGTCAGGAGGTCAGTGAGCATGTCGCTCGTACCTGAGACAGCGGTGGCCGGCAGTTACGGCGAGGCACCGTCGCATCATCGGCTCCCAGCAGCGCTCCAGCTCGGGACGGTAGTGTTGATGGTCTCCGATCTCGCCCGCTCGGTGCTGTTCTACGAGCGGGTGCTTGGGATGCGGGTCCTCGAGCAGAGCGCGACACACGCACGACTCGGCGCGCAGATGGGGACGGAGGCGCTCGTCGAACTCCGGACGGCACCGGGGATGCGCCCGCGCTCCCGTCAACCGCGGCTCGGACTCTTCCACTTCGCGCTCCTGCTTCCCGACCGCGCCTCGCTCGGGCGCTTCGTGCGGCATCTGCAGGAGCAGGGGGTACGTGCGGGTGCGGGGGACCATGCGGTGAGCGAGGCGTTCTATCTCGATGATCCCGATGGCTTGGGGATCGAGGTCTATGCCGATCGTCCGCGGAGCGCGTGGCAGCGGGTGGGCCGCGAGCTGGTGATGGGGACCGCTCCGGTGGATATCGCGGGGCTCGTCGCCGCGGCGGGGCCGATGCTCTGGGTGGGGATGCCGAGTGGGACGGTGATGGGGCATCTCCATCTGCACGTCGGGGATCTCGCGCGCGGGTCGGCGTTCTATTCCGACGCACTCGGGTTCGACCGGATGGTCTGGCGCTCTCCCGGCGCGCTCTTCTTCGGGGCAGGGGGCTATCACCATCACCTCGGCGCGAACATCTGGGCCGGGCCGGGCGCGGGAGCACCGCCGGCCGACGAAGCGCGGCTCCTCGAGTGGACGATGCTCGTGTCGAGCGTAGTCGAGCTCGACGCGGTGGCGGCGAGTCTCGAGCGCGCGGGATATGCCGTCCAGCGTGAGGCCGCCGGGGCGTCGTTCTGCGTTCCCGATCCGTGGGGGACGGTCCTGCGGGTCGCGACGCCGGACTGATCGCCGCGCCGCGGCGCCGATCAGCGCCGCGTGCTGATGTCGATCGCGATGGCCGTGGTCGCGGCCAGTGAGAGCGCGACCTTCCCATCGGCCCCGACCACGACGCTCGTCCCCGCACATCCCGTCGCCGCCTTCCCCCCGGTGATCAGGTCGCAGTAGGTCCCTGGCGCGAGTGGCGTCGGGACGCTCGCCGCGATCGCCGTGGCCTCACGGTTGATCGCGACGAAGCCCTTGTCGCCGCGGGAGAAGGCGATCGCCTGGGCGCCGTTGTCCCACCAATTCACGACGTCGGTGCCGGCGACGCGGCGACGGAACCCGACCATCTGGCGGATGTGCGGATCGCGATGCTCACAGACCCAATCGCCGGTGACGGCGGTCTCGAAGCGCGACGCACACTTCACCCGAGTCGTCCACCCCTCGGCGTCCATCGGAGGGCCCAACGTGCGTTGACTCGGGCAGCTGAAGGCGAAGCCGGAGAGCACCGAGGGATAGCCGTAGGGCTGCGCGAGCATCCAGACGTTCGCGAGGCGGAAGGCGACGCCGTCCTGATAGCCGAGTCCACATTCCCGCTGCGTGTCGTGGTTCTGGAGGAAGACCACGGCCTTATCGGAGGGCATCATCCCCCACGCTGATGCCGAGAACTGCGCGCCGGCGGGCCCGTTCGGGTTGAGTTGGGCGATCGACTGCCCGAGGAGCGGCTTGAACTTATCGCCGACCCCACGGAAGGTGAATTCGGTGATATCCGCGGCCCCACCGGTGGAGTAGCCGACGCCATAGAAGTCGGCCTCTTGCAAGGCCTCACCGGACCCCGCGCTGATCTCGAGGAACACGTACGGGATCGGACGTCCCTCGGCGGTCATCGTCGCGTTGAGCGTGTCGAAGATCGCATCGAGGTCCACCTGTTGGATGTGCTTCGCGGCGTCGACCCGGAAGCCAGCGACCCCGAGACGGGCCAACGCGATGAGGTAGTTCGACAGGGTGCGTCGCACCTTCGGTGAGGCCGTGCGCAGATCGGGGAGCGAGTAGAGCTCACAGTCCTGTACCTGGGCCGCACTGCTGTAGTCGTTCAGGGCGCAGGGGGTGTGGAAGTCCTCGCGCGTGTAGAGCCCCGGATACTCGTACTTGGTGTAGGCGGTGCCCGCGCTCCCCTGCCCGGGGCTGGGGAAGTTCGTCATGTGGTTGATCACCGCGTCGACATAGATCCCCACTCCGGCGGCGGCGCACCGGTCGACCATGTCCTTGAACTGCGCGGCGGTCCCCGAGCGGCTCCGCGTCAGCTCGTAGCTCACCGGCTGATAGCGCTGGCTCCAATCCTGATTGGGGGTGCGGCTGTGCTCGTTGGGCGGAGAGACCTGCACGGCGGCGAACCCCGCGGGGCCGAGCACCGTCTCGCACTCCAAGGCGATGTCGTCCCAGCGCCAATCGAAGAGATGGACGGCGGTGAGGCCCTGCGCGGCGAGTCCCGAGGCGCGGTACTCGCGGGCCAACGTGGGGCGGGGGGCCGGCGGCTCGATCACCGGCTTGGGGAGGGTGGAGCCCTCGGTGCAGGCGAAGGCGCTCACGACGGTGACGAGCGCGGCGAGCGCGGCGGAGGGACGGAGACGGGAGGCGAGGCGCACGGGGGGAGCGGCTCAGGGGGAGGAAGGATCGTCGTCCGCACCGAGATTGGTGAGGACGATCGCCGCGTTCCGCGCGAGGCCATCCTGACGGGCTCGCCGCATCGCGGATCCGCGGGTGCTCTCACGATACGCGTCAGCCCCCTGATCGCGGAACTGGCGGGCCAACGTCTCGGTGGGCACGGCCCCGGCGAACGGGGGGCGTGGTGCGAGCGGTCCCTCGGTGGGGGGCGCCGAGGCGAAGCGGACGTTCCAGGGGCAGACGTCCTGACAGACGTCACAGCCGAAGAGATGGTCGCCGATGCCGGCGTGCAGGTCCTCGGGGATCGGGCCGCGATGTTCGATGGTCAGGTAGGCGATGCAGCGGCGCGCATCGAGCACCCCCGGCGCGGTGAAGGCGTCGGTGGGGCAGCTCGTGAGACAGCGGGTGCAGGTCCCACAGTGCTCCGCAGTGAACGGGGCGTCGGGGGTGAGCTCGAGATCGAGGAAGAGCGAGCCGATGAAGAAGAACGAACCCTTCTTGGGGTTGATCAGCATCGCGTTCTTCCCGAACCAGCCGAGGCCGGCGCGGCGCGCGAGATCCCGTTCGAGGATCGGACCGGTGTCCACGAAGGCGCGGCCGCGCACCTCCGTTCCACGTTCGGCGCGCACCCACGCCAAGAGGTCCTCGAGCCGATCCCACATCAGGCGGTGATAGTCGTCCCCCCGCGCGTAGCGGGCGATCGGACTGGCCGGAGACCTGCCACCGTAGTCGAGCCCGACGACCACGGCCGAGCGCATCCCGGGTTCGGGGCGCGTCGTGTCCTGCCGCAGCTCGGCGCCGCGTCGCAGGTACGCCATCGACCCGTGGTAGCCCTGCGCCAGCCAGGTCTCGAACGCGGGGGCCGATTCGACGGTCCCGAGCCGCGCGATCCCGGCGAGGTCGAAGCCGAGGCCGAGGGCCTGCGCCTTGAGTCGGGTCTCGAAGGCGCGAGGGTCGGTCATCCGATCCGGACGGCCCAGTGCGCGTAGCGGATCAGGTCCTCCACCGGGGGGACGGCGTCGTGATCGCCGTAGGCCGTGTACATCCGCCAGCGGACGTAGTCGCGCGCCGGGAGGGGGAGGAAGGGGAAGCGGGCCCACCACCGGGCGCGCCGGAATCGCCACGCCACCACGAGGAGCGCCCAGGCGGTGCGGGGGCGCAGGATCACGTGGGGGAGGAGGCGGAGGGCGAGGGCGAGCATCGTAAGGGAAAGGTAGCCCCTATCTTCCACGCCATGTGGCTCTACCCGGCCATCCCCCATATCGCGAGTGCCGCCGCCCGGTCGTACTACCGGGTGACGGTGGCGGGGGGGCGTGTGCCCGCGGAGGGGCCGGCGCTCCTGGTCGGGAACCACAACAACTCCTTGATCGATCCCGCGCTCGTGGTGATCGCAGCCGACCGTCCGATGCGCTTCCTCGCGAAGGCGCCGCTTTTCGTCCATCCGATGATCGGGTGGTTCATCAAAGGGGTCGGGTCGGTCCCGGTGTACCGCGTGCAGGACGACCCGACGAAGGTCGGACAGAACGCCGACACCTTCCGCGATGCCTTCGCGGCGCTCGCGCAGGGTGATGCGCTCGGGATCTTCCCCGAGGGGATCAGCCATACGGGCTCGCAGCTCGTCCCGCTCAAGACGGGGGCGGCGCGCATCGCCCTCGGGGCGGCGGCGCGGATCGGTGGGGCGTTCCCGATCGTGCCGATCGGCCTGGTGATCCCCGATCGCGAGACCTATCGGAGCGAGGCGCACATCATCATCGGGACGCCCTGTGTCTGGGACGATCTCGCGCGGCGCGGCGTGGACGACGCCGAGGCGGTGCGCGAGCTGACGGCGCGGATCGACGAGGCGATGCGGACCGTGACGCTCAACCTCGAGGATTGGCAGGACGCGCCGATCGTCCATGCGGCGGAGGCCGTCTGGCGTGCGGAGGTGGGGGCCACGGCGGATCCAGCCGCGGCGCTCGACCGGCTTCAGCGGATCACCGGGGCGTTGCGGGCGATGCGTGCCCGAGAGGATCTGCGGTGGCGCGAGGTCGCCGACGCGCTGCAGCGGCATGTGCGCGCCCTCCGGCGGTTCGGCCTCACCCCGCAAGAGGTCAGGGATCAGGTCCCGGTGCGGCGCGCGATGCGGTGGACGGCGGCGCGTCTGCCCTTGATCATCGCGCTCCCGATCTCGCTGGTGGCCGCCGTGCTCTTCTGGGTCCCCACCGCCATCACCAAGGGGGTCGCCGACGCGATGACGCGTCGGGACGGCGTCGATGCCTTCGCGACGCATCGCGTCCTGGTCGGGGCGTTGACCTTCCTTGTCTGGGCGATCGTCGTGGGGGTCGGTATCAGCTGGCGCTTCGGTCTCGCATGGGGACTCGTCGCGTTCTGCCTCCAGCCGCCGCTCGGGATGGGGGCCCTCGCGGTAGGGGATCGCACCCGGATGGCGTGGGAGTCGGTCCGGGCCTTCATCCGCACGCGGCGACTCGGCTCCCAGCTCGCTGATCTACGTGAGCGTCAGCAGCGGTTGGCGCGGGCGTTGCAGGCGCTGTACGACGAGACGGTGGAGCGACATACAATCCCAGCTCCGGACGGCACGCCCTCAGCGGAATGAGACCCCGTCGATCGGGGTGCGGGGGCGCCGTCCGAGGGCGGCGAGCAGACTCGGGTAACAATCGACGGTGCGCCGTGGGGTGCCCGTCGCGCGATGCGACATGAGCAACGGGACCAGGATCTGCTCCCGATGGAGTGCGCCGTGGCAGGAGCAGTGTGGGATCGGTTCGTAGCGCTCGCGAAAGTCCCACCCCGGGGCGGCCGAGCAGATCACCTCGCCTGACCGCGCGGCGCTGGCGAGCGCGAGGATCTGCACGAGCGCATCGGGATACGCGGTGGCGGCCGTGATCAGGTGCGCCGCCTCAGCGTCGAGGCGGTCGATCCCGTCGCCCGCGAGCGCGGGGAGAAGTCCCAGCGGGTCACCGGTCATCGCACGATACCCGTAGCGTCCCTCGGCGTCCCGGGTGACGACCGCCATCCCGCGACCACGGCCATGGATGTCACAGCGATTGGGCCCGCGCGGGAGGAGGACGAGATCCATCGACTCCCGGCGGAGCAACCACGCGACGAGCGGGGACCACCGGCTTCGGTGGTGGTCCCAGGGGTGGCGCTGCGGGTCGGCGAGATCGAGATAGAGGTGCGCCATCGCATTCCCGCTCACCATCACCCCGATCGCATCCCCTCCGACCATCGTCCACGGATGCGCACGGACGCGGTACCCCTCGGCGCGCAGGTGCTCCGCGAGATCGTCATGTGCGGTGACCGTCGCATGGCCGTGGTCGCTGGTGATCCAGAGCTCGATCGTGCGTCCCGCGCGCTCGGCATCGCGCTGGAGCTGGGCGACGGTCGCATCGACGACCGCGACGGCGCCGAGGACCTCTGGGGCCTCGTGCCCAAACCGATGTGAACACTTGTCGATCCCCGGGAGCGCGAGCATCGCGAATGGGGGGCGTTCGTCGCGGACGCGCTGCGTGAAGGCGGCGGCGAACGCCTGTTCGAACCGGAGCCAGCCGGGGAGATCCCCGCGGAAGTGATGCCAGGCGAGCCGGAGCCAGAACGCGGCGGAGCCGTCGAGGCGCTGGGCGCGCGCGAGGCCGCGGGTGAAGGGGGAGAGCGCGGCGATCGCCCCCGGGACCGATTCGAAGAGCGTCGGGAACTCGGGGTGCAGGTCGCGATCGGCGATCACCGCCTCGATCCCGACATAGCTCCGGGCGCGTCGCTGCCGTCGGTCCCACCAACGGATCCCTGGGATCCCCAGGGATCCGGGGTGACACCCCGTAAGGAAGGGGAGGTAGGCGGGCCCGGTGACCGAGGGGAAGACCGAGGTGATCACCCGGTGGTCACCCTCCGCCACGAGCCGCGCGAGCGCGGGGGCGTGGCCCGCCGCGATCGCGCGGGTGAGGGTGTCGGGGCGGGCACCGTCCGCGATGAGGAGGACGACGGTCATCGTCTGGCGCGATGGTCGCAGTGAGCCACGGCCTAAGATAGACTTCAGGCCACATGGCTCCCAAGCGTCCTCGCTCGTCGCGCCCGTTGCCGCGCGCTTCCGCTGCCGACCCGGCGACTCCCGCCGTGCGGAAGGCGCCGCGTCCCGCGACCGATGATTTCATCGGCGACTCCACCTGGGCGCTCACCGAGGACGCCATGCTCCTGCAGTACGGGGGGCCGCGCGCCGACTTCCGGAGTTCCGATCCCTGGCGAGTCATGCGCATCATGTCCGAGTTCGTCGAAGGGTTCGACAAGCTCGCGCACATCGAGAAGGGGGTCTCGATCTTCGGCTCGGCCCGCACCAATCCCGATGACCCGATGTACGGTGCCGCGGTCGAGACGGCCTGTCTCCTCGCGTCGCATGGCTTCTCCGTCATCACCGGCGCGGGGCCCGGGATCATGGAGGCCGCGAACAAGGGGGCCAAGCTCGGCGGCGGCGAGTCGATCGGTTGCAACATCGAGTTGCCGTTCGAGCAGGGGACCAATCCGTACGTCGACACGAACGTCGCTTTCCGCTACTTCATCGTGCGGAAGACGATGTTCATCAAGTACTCGAGCGCCTTCATCATCTTCCCGGGCGGTTACGGTACCTTCGACGAGCTCTTCGAGGCGCTGACGCTGATCCAGACCGGGAAGATCTCGCAGTTCCCCGTGGTGCTCTTCGGGACGCACTACTGGGCTGGGTTGGTGCGCTGGCTACAGAGCCGCGTGCTGGACGAGCGGAAGATCAGCGCCCCCGACCTCGAGCTCCTGACGTTGACCGATGATCCCGCCGCGGGGGCCCCGGGGGGCACGAGCAGCGGGCCGAGCATGTGCGTGCGGGGGTCGAGCACGCGGGGCACCTCGAGGCCGAAGACGGTGTTCTGCAGGATCCAGGCGCGGCTCTCGGCGGGGCTGGTCGTGTGGCTCACCGACGCGGAGGCGGCCCACGCCTCGGAATGGCTCGCGATCTATCCGTTGGCCGAGGGCGTGCAGCAGTCGCACGTTCGCGTCGCCGTGCAGGCGGCGCTCGAGCATGCCGCCGGCATCTGCCCGGAGGCGTTTCCCGAGGCGATGCTCGCGGAGAAGGAG
>JBMTXT010000065.1:0-10353 GCA_049453775.1 Gemmatimonadaceae bacterium
CGGTGGAACGATCCGCACCTTCAGCGAGCCGCAAAAGCGGTTGGTCTTCTCCTCCGTCGAGCGAATCGCGACGCAGATCGCTGCGAGTGCGGGGGCGACGGCGCTGGTGACCATCGACTCGGGCTATCCCGTGACCGACAACGATCCGGCCCTGACCGAGCGCATGATGCCGACGCTGCGTCGGGCGGTGGGGGCCGACCGGGTGCACCTCGCGCCGATGATCACGGGGGCCGAGGACTTCTCCCTCTTCCAGCGGAGGGCGCCAGGGATGTTCTTCTTCCTTGGCATCACCCCACGCGATCAGGACCCCACGAAGGCGCCGTCGAACCACTCGCCGTACTTCTTCGCGGATGAATCAGCGCTGCCGGCCGGGGTGCGGACCTTGAGCGCGTTGGCCCTCGAGTATCTCGGGGTCGCGCCGCGCTGATCAGGCGGCGAGCGACTCGCCGCAGGTGACGCAGAAGCGCGCCTCGGCGGAGGGGACGGGGGCCTGACAGCGGAGGCAGGTCGCTTCGAGGTAGCCCCCGCACGACGAACAGAAGACCGCATCCGGCTCCGGACGCGGCCCGCACCCGCCACAGGCGGTGCGACGCGTACGCATCCGCGCGATGAGACGCTCGGCGAGGTCGGACGGCGTGGCGTCGGCGGCGGCCCGCTCTCCGTGGCCCGCATCCCGTGCGCGCAATTCCGCGAGCGCCTGCGGCGCATACGTCGCGCGCAGGATCGCGTAATCGTCCTCCGAGAGCTTCCCGGTCGCGCGGTCGAACTCGACCTCACGCAACGCCTCGATCGCGCTCGATCCCTCGTCGGTCCCACCGACGACGCGGGCGCTCGTCGGGACGATGGGACGAGCGGCCCCGGCCTCCGCTCGAAGGATCGGGAACAGGACGTAGGCCAACGCCACGACGGCGAGGAGGCTGCCGACGAGGAGCGGGATCATCTCACCCCTCCTCGCGGATTGCGCGATCGAGCTGGGCCAGCGCGTCGGCGCTGACGCCGGGGAGCGCCGCCCCCGCCGTCGCGATCGGCGCGCGGACGGCCGAGCGCTGGGCCTCGGCCCGCCACTTCCGAAGGAGGACGGTGAGTGCGATCCCCCCGACGGCGAGGACGACCCCGGGGGCGAAGTAGCCGGCCCAATTGAAGCCCTCCTTCTTCGGCGCCGTGAGCGCGACCTCACCATAGGTCTCGACGAAGGCATCGAGGATCTCCTGCTCGGTGTAGCCACCGGCGATCAACCGCATCACATCGCGGTGCATGGCCGGCGAGGTCGAACAGGTGAAGTCGGTGGTGCGGCAGGTGTAGACGTCGAGGATGCACCCGCACTGGCACTTGATCTTGTGCTCCAGCGCATCACGCTGATCGTCCGTGACCTGCGGGGTGGCGCCGGGTTTGGCGGGTCGCAGCACCGGTCGATAGGCGTCGGTGGACATCGTCGTGGCGGGCGGCGCCCCCGACTGCGACCCGAGGGGGGCGGCGGCCAGCGAACCCGCCCCGACCACCAGCGTCTGGACGAAGCGGCGTCGAGACGCGCGCTCGGTCATGCCGATGCCGCGACGGCCTGCGGCGCCAACTCGGCCACATAGCCCTCCTGCCGCCGCCGCCGCATAGAGGGGGGCCACATCACGATGAGCCCACCGATCGCCATCAGGATGCCTCCATGCCAGACCCAGACGACGAGGGGATTGAAGTTGATCCGGATCTCCGCTTGGTCGCCGATGGCACCGGCGAGGACGAGATAGACATCCTGCCGCTGCTCCGAGAGGATCCCCACCTCGGTAGAGGGCTGGAAGGTGGGCTGCCCGCGGGAATCGCGATGCTGCCGCTTCTCGCTCGTGAGGATCGGCAGCGGCTGCCCGTCGACGGTGGGCCGCAGGGCGATGGTGAGCACATCGCGATTGAGCGCCTTGAACTCGGAGAGCCCTTCGCTGGTGAAGGTCCAGCGCCGCCCGAAGGGGTCGATCGCCGTCGTCGACTCGCCCGCCCGCAGGGTGACGTCGTACTCCTTGCGGAACGCCATCCCGGCGAAGGCCGCGAAGAGGATCACGATCCCCGCGTGCACGATGTAGCCGCCGTAGCGCCGACGATTCCGGGCCACCAGACGGACCGTCGCGATAGGTACGCCCTCGCCATACATCGTCCGACGGGCGCCGATCCCCTTCCAGAACTCCTGCAGGATCGTGCCGGCCACGAAGGACGCAAGCCCCCAGGTCATGAGGGGGTAGAGTTCGCGGATGCCGAGGGTGAAGAGCGCCGCCGCCGCGATGACGCCGAGGGCGGCTGGCCCCGCGAACTGCTTCCGGATGTTCGCCACCGAGGCGCGGCGCCAGGCGATCAGGGGACCGATCCCCGTCAGGGCGAGCAAGAGCAACCCGAGTGGGACATTCACCGCGTTGAAGAACGATTCGCCCACCGTGATCTTCGTCCCGCGCACCCACTCACTGAGGATGGGGAAGAGGGTCCCCCAGAGGACGCTGAAGGCGATCCCGACGAGGACCAGGTTGTTGTAGAGGAAGGCCGCCTCGCGGCTGATCATCGCCTCGAGCTGGGCCGGCGACTCGAGGTCCTTCAGGCGCAGCGAGACAAGGATCACCGTCGCGACGAGCGCGAGCACGAAGAAGGTCGCGAACCAATGCCCGACCGCGCTCTGCGCGAAGGAGTGCACCGACTGGATCACCCCGGAGCGGGTGATGAAGGTGCCGAGGATGCTGAGGAGGAAGGTCGTCACCACGAGGGTGACGTTCCACTTCCGGAGCATCCCACGCTTCTCTTGGATCATGATGGAGTGGAGGAACGCCGTCCCGGTGAGCCAGGGGAGCAATGAGGCGTTCTCGACGGGGTCCCACATCCAGTAGCCGCCCCAGCCCAGCTCGACATACGCCCACCACATCCCGAGGACGATGCCCAGGGTGAGGAAGACCCAACTCACGAGCGACCAGCGCCGCACGGCGCCGAGCCATTCGGCGTCGAGTCGCCGCGTGATGAGCGCCGCGATCGCGAAGCCAAAGGGGATCGCCGTCGCGACATACCCGAGGTAGAGGAGGGGCGGATGGAGCGCCATCGCCGGGTTCTGCAGCTGGGGATTCAACCCGCGGCCGTCGGCGGGGACCCACTCGAGTCGCTCGAACGGATTGGAGGCGAAGACGGTGGTCGCGACGAAGAAGAGGAGGACGAGGGCGTTCGTGCCAGTGACCCAAGGCATGAGGACGCGATTGTCCCGGCGATTCACCCAGGTGGCGAGGGCCGCGTACCCCGCGAGGACGAGACACCAGAAGAGCATCGAGCCCGCCTGGCCACCCCAGAAAGCGGAGATCTTGTAGATGACGGGGAGGTTCGCGCTCGTGAACGACGCCACGTAGCGCACCGAGAAGTCACTGGTGAGGAGCGCGGTCCAGAGCCCCGCCGAGGCGAGGACGACGAAGCCGAAGCCGGCGTAGAGCCCCCGTTCCCCGGAGACGATCAGATCGGGCCGCCGCAGCCGCCCTCCGGCGAAGGAGAGGGTCGCGGCCCACGCACACATGAGGAGCGCGATCCAGAGCGAAAGCTCGCCGACGAGGATCATGCCTGCGGCGGCTCAGCACTCGCCGGCTCCGGGGCCGCGGCCTTGTATCCCTCGCGGGTCTCCGTCGAGTATCCCTCCGGCGCGGCCTCGTACCGCGACGCGCACTTGGCCAGCAGCGTGGTCGCGCGGAAGACCCCATCCTCGCCCAAGCGCCCCTCGACGACGACGTCGACGGAGTCGCTGAAGGTGTCGGGGATCAGCCCGCGATACTCCACCTGGTAGGTGGCGTGTCCATCGGTCATCTGGAAGGAGACCGCCTTCCCGCTCGAATCGCGCACCACGGAGCCGGCGACGACACGGGCGCCGACCTTCACCCCGGTCCCGCGCATCCCCGGATCCTCGAGGACCTTGGCCTCGAGCTCCTGCGGGGTGAGGAAGTAGACCGCCGTCTCCTGGATGCTCCCGGCCATGAGGAATCCCGCCGTCCCGAGGACGACGACCCCGCCGATGATGAACTTGGTGCGCGGATGCATACCTGCTCCTACTCTGGGTGATCTGTGGAATATACCCGACGATACTGGTCAGGGTGCCATCTGTCGGACGAGCACGGCGCCCATCGCCCCCCCGACCGCATCGGCGCCCAGATCCTTCCATGAGACAACGCCGCCGCGGTGCCGATCCCAGAGCTCCTTCCCGACACCGACGGTCATCGTGACGGCCGCCGCGTTCCATGACGCGCTCCGGTAGTCATGCCCATTCGCGCGCCACACCGTGTGCGAAGCGCTCTGGAGCACCGCGGAGACGATGAGGTGCTTGGCCTTATCGACCGCGAACCAGCGATCCTCGGGCCGGGGCGCGGGATCGGCGGCGCGGCCGAACGGGACGGTCCCGAGCGAGAGGACGAGGAGCCATTCCATCGATCACCCGTCGCGGTCGCGGGCCCATGCGACTGTCGCACGGACCGCCCGACGCCATCCGCCGAGCCCCGCGCGCGCGGGGTTCTCACCGGTCGTGGGCGCGAAGCGCTGATAGCGACGCGCCGCGAGGAAGGCGGGCGCATCGGACCAGACCCCCGCGACCACCCCCGCGAGCCCGGCGGCGCCCAGCGCCGTCGTCTCGATCTCATCAGGACGTTCGACGGGGACCCCGAGGAGATCGGCCTGGAACTGCATCAACCAGTCGTTGAAGGTCGCGCCGCCATCGACGCGCAGGAGATCGAGGGTGGCCCCGCTCACGCTGCGCATCGTCTCGAGCACGTCAGCGGTCCCGTACGCCATCGCCTCGAGCGCGGCGCGCACGAGATGCGCCCGCTGCGTCCCGCGGGTGAGCCCGACGATCGTCCCGCGCGCCGCCGGCTCCCAGGCCGGCGCCCCGAGCCCGGTGAGCGCCGGGACGAAGTAGACGCCATCGGTGGAGGGCACGGCGCGCGCCATCGCCTCACTCTCCTGCGCCACCTCGAGCAATCCGAGCCCATCGCGAAGCCACTGCACCGCCGCCCCCGCGACGAAGATCGAGGACTCGAGCGCGTAGACCGGGGCCCCCGCCGCATCGCAGGCCAACGTGGTGAGGATCCCCCGCCCGCCCTCGGGCCGCGCACGCCCGGTGTTCAGGAGGAGGAATGCCCCCGTGCCGTAGGTGTTCTTCCCCTCCCCACTCCGCCAGCACCCCTGCCCCCAGAGCGCCGCCTGCTGGTCCCCCGCGACGCCGAGGATCGGGAGCGCCGCGCCGAGATGCTCCGCCGCCGCGACCCCGAACGCTCCCGCCGAGGGGCGGATCTCGGGGAGGAGCTCCCGCGGGAGGCCGAAGCGCTCGAGCAACGGGGCGCTCCATTCCCGCGTCCCGATGTCGCAGAGCATCGTGCGCGAGGCGTTGGTGGGATCGGTGGCATGCACCGCGCCATTCGTGAGCCGCCAGATCAACCAGCTGTCGACGGTGCCGGCGGCGAGATCGGCGAGCGCGAGCCCGCGGGGCCGCACGACCTCGCGCACCAACCACTCGAGCTTGGTCGCGCTGAAGTACGGATCGGGGACCAACCCGGTGAGGCGGTGCAGCATCTCCGCCTCCCCCGCCGCGCGGAGCTCGGCGCAGCGGGGGGCGGTACGCCGGTCCTGCCAGACGATCGCCGGCCCCACGGGGGCCCCCGTGCGGCGATCCCAGAGCAGCACCGTCTCCCGCTGGTTGGTGATGCCGATCGCCTCGGGCATCACCCCCGCCTGCGCGATCGCCGCCCGCGCGGCCTCGCGCGTGGTACGCCAGAGATCCTCGGGGTCGTGCTCGACCCATCCGGGCTGCGGGAAGTGCTGGGGGAACTCGCCCTGGGCGCGCCCGAGGATCCGTCCATCGGCCCCGACGACGAGGGCGCGGGAGCTCGTGGTCCCCTGATCGAGCGCGAGGACCGCGCGGGGGCGGGTCGAGGGCATGGGGGAAACGTATAGATTGCGGCGCATCCCCTCCAGCAGTGAGGACGCCCCCATGGTCACCCCCTTCGCCACCCTGCTCCTCGACGTCGCCGATCAGATCGCGACGCTCACCATCCATCGCCCGGACAAGCTCAACGCGCTCAACCGCGTGGTGATCGACGAGCTGGACGCGGCCTTCACGCAGCTCGCCACGCGCGACGACGTGCGTGCGGTGATCCTGACCGGCGCGGGGCGCGCTTTCGTCGCCGGGGCGGACATCGGGGAGATCGCGGAGGCGGCGGGGACGCCGGCGGGGCTGCACGAGGTCGCGGCGCATGGGTCGGCGGTCTTCACGCGGATCGAGCGGTTCCCCAAGCCGGTGATCGCCGCGGTCAATGGCTTCGCGCTCGGCGGCGGGTTCGAGCTCGCGCTCGCCTGCCATGTGCGCGTGGCGAGCACGCATGCCAAGTGTGGGCTCCCGGAGGCCCGACTGGGACTGATCCCGGGCTACGGCGGCACGCAGCGGTTGCCACGGCTCATCGGCCAGGGGCGTGCCCTGCAGCTGATCCTCACGGGGGAGCAGATCGACGCGGAGACGGCGCTGCGCGTCGGGATCGTGAACGAGGTCGTCGCCCACGACATGCTCCCCGAGGCGGCCCGCTCCCTCGCGAAGGGGATGCTCAAGAATGGGCCCCTCGCCCTCGCGCATGCGATCGCGGCGGTCACCGGGGGCGCGGGGCTCGCCCTCGACGCGGCGCTCGCCCTCGAGGCGGAGCACTTCGGGGCGGTCGGACGGACGGCCGACATGCGGGAGGGGACGACGGCCTTCCTCGAGAAGCGCACGCCGACCTTCCGCGGGGCCTGAGTGCCAGCAGGCCCCGCGCCGGCGCAGCTGCGCGCCTTCGCGCTGCAGGCGTTCCGCAACGTCGAGGCGGCCACGCTCACCCTCCCCCCCGAGGGGATCGTCGTCGTGGGGGACAATGGACAGGGGAAGTCGAACCTCATCGAGGCGATCGGCTACCTGCGCCTCCTGCGCTCGGGGCGTGGGGCCCGAGACCGGGACTGCCTCCAGCATGGCGCGCCGGCGTTCCACCTGAGTGCGTCGCTCGCCGGCGTGCGGGCGACGCGCGTCACCGCGGCGGTCGATCGCCAGGGCCGCAAGAAGGTCACGCTCGACGGACGCGAACCCGACCGGCTCACCGAGGCGCTGGACGCCCTCCCCTCGGTGACCTTCTCCCCGCGTGACGTGGACCTGGTGGCCGGTGGCCCGCAGGAGCGGCGGCGGTATCTCGACATCACGCTGGCGCTCACCTCGCCGAGCTATTTGCAGGCGTTGCGCCACTACCGGGCGGCGCTGAGCCGCCGAAACGCCGCCTTGCGCGAGGCCGGTCGGGCGGGCGGGTCGCCCACGGCGCTCGCCGCGGTCGCCGCCTGGGAGCCGGCCTTGGCACAGCACGGCGCGACGCTGATCGCCGAGCGCCAGGCCTGGGTCGCGGCGCACACCGCGGCGTTCGCGGCGCACTGTGCCGCCATCGGTGAGACGGCGCACCCGGGGCTCCGCTATGCCGGCGCCTTCGCCGAGGTGGCCAGCGCGGCGCCCAGCGCCGGTGAGGCCGACTCCCGCGAGGCGCTCGCGACGGCACTCACCGAGGCACTCCTCGAAGCGCTCCAGCGGCACCGCCCTCTCGATGTTCGCCGGGGGCTCACGCAGACGGGGCCGCACCGCGACGACCTCACGCTCACCCTCGACGGACACGACCTGCGGATCGTCGGCTCGGCGGGCCAACAGCGGACCGCCGCGATCGTCCTGCGGCGCCTCGAGGCGGCGACGCACCGGGGCGCCACGGGGGTGATGCCGGTGCTCCTCTTGGACGACCCCTTCGCCGAACTCGATCGCGGCCGGACCGAACGGATCCTTGCCCTCCTCGACGGGATCGGCGAGGGGCAGCATGTGGTGTGCGTCCCGCGGGCGGATGAGATCCCGGCGCGCTTCACGCGGCTCGCGCGTTGGACGGTGCGCGCGGGCGCCTTCACCCCGGCGGCATGAGACGGCGCGGCGACGACACCGGCTCAGGGCGCCCGCGCACGATCGGGGAGATGTTGCCGGAGGCCTTGGCGGCCGCCGGTCTCACCGAGGCGGTGGCCCGGGCGCAGGCCATGGCGGCGTGGCCGACGGCGGTCGGGCCACGCATCGCCGCCGTCACGGCGCCCCGTCTCTTGACCGAGGATGGGACCCTCGTGGTCGGGGTACGCACGCACGCGTGGATGACGGAGCTCTCGCTGATGGAGCCCCAGCTCCTCGCGCGTCTGGCGGGGGCCGCCGTGACGCACCCGGTGCGCCGGCTGCGGTGGGAGCTCCTGCGCTGACCCGGGACGGGACGTTTTCCCTCTGAAAACAAGGGGCCGGCGCGTTGCTCGGGGACCGCGGCACGGCTAGCTTTCAGGGTCCTTCTCCCACCCCCGCAATGGCCAAGACCAACGACGTCTCCGAGTCCGCATACGACGCCTCCGGCATCCAAGTCCTCAAGGGGCTCGAAGCCGTCCGCAAACGGCCGGGCATGTACATCGGGTCCACCTCGCATCGCGGCTTGCACCATCTCGTCTACGAGGTGGTCGACAACTCGATCGACGAGGCGCTCGCGGGGTACTGCGACACCGTCCAGGTCACGATCCACCCCGACGACTCGATCACGGTCGAGGACAACGGCCGTGGCATCCCGGTGGACATCCATCCCGTGGAGAAGCTCCCCGGGCTCGAGCTCGCCCTCACGGTGCTCCATGCGGGTGGCAAGTTCGACAAGAACACGTATAAGGTGTCCGGTGGGTTGCACGGCGTGGGCGTCTCGGTGGTGAACGCCCTCTCCGAGACGCTGAAGGTCTGGGTGAAGCGCGATGGGAAGGAGCATTACATGGACTTCGCGCGCGGCGACACGACCACCAAGCTCACCGTCCTCGGCACCGTGAAGGGGAAGGACACCGGCACCAAGGTCTGGTTCAAGCCCGACCATCAGATCTTCACTGAGCTCGTCTACGACTACGGGACGCTCTCGAGCCGGCTGCGGGAGCTCTCGTTCCTGAACAAGGGGGTGACGATCACCCTCACCGACGAGCGCCCCGGGCAGGAGAAGGCGGAGACCTTCCACGCGAAGGGAGGCCTCAAGGAATTCGTCGGCTTCATGAACACCAAGGCCAAGGCGCTGCACCCGGAGATCCTCTATCTCGAGGCGGAGCGCGACGACGTGGGGATCGAGCTGGCCCTGCAGTACAACGACGGCTACAACGACAACGTCTTCTCCTTCGTCAACAACATCAACACGCACGAGGGGGGCACGCACCTCACCGGCTTCAAGTCGGCCCTCACGAGCGTGATCAACAAGCACCTCGACAAGTCGTCGTTCGCTAAGAAGGACAAGGAGACCAAGCTCTCCGGCGACGACGTGCGCGAAGGCCTCACCGCGGTGCTCTCGGTGAAGGTCCGCGAGCCGCAGTTCGAGGGGCAGACCAAGACCAAGCTCGGCAACTCCGAGGTCGAGGGGATCGTCCGGACGGCGGTCAACGAGTGGCTCGCCCCCTACCTCGAGGAACATCCGCGCGTCGCCAACGCCGTACTGGAGAAGGCGCTCAGCGCCGCCCGGGCGCGCGAGGCGGCCCGCAAGGCGCGCGACCTCACCCGGAAGAAGTCGGCACTCGACGTCGGGAACCTCCCGGGGAAGCTCGCCGACTGCTCGCTCTCCGACCCTGCGATGTGCGAGCTCTACCTGGTCGAGGGGGACTCGGCCGGTGGCTCCGCCAAGCAGGGGCGGGACCGCATGTTCCAGGCGATCCTCCCGCTGCGCGGCAAGATCCTCAACGTCGAGAAGGCCCGGATCGACAAGATCCTCGGTAACGAGGAGATCCGTACGATCGTCACCGCGATCGGTGCCGGCATCAAGGAGGAGTTCTCCCTCGAGAACGTGCGCTACCACAAGGTCATCATCATGACCGACGCCGACGTAGACGGCGCGCACATCCGGACCCTCCTCCTCACCTTCTTCTTCCGCCAGATGCCGGAGCTGATCGACGCCGGCATGGTCTACATCGCGCAGCCCCCGCTCTTCTCCGTCTCGAAGGGGAAGGAGGTCTACTACGCGTATGACGTCACCGAGCGCGATGTGATCGCCCAGCGCATGGGGGGCGATGACCAGAAGGGGCTCAACATCCAGCGCTACAAGGGCCTTGGGGAGATGAACCCCGACCAGCTCTGGAAGACGACGATGGACCCGGAGACGCGGACGATCCTGAAGGTCACGATGGACGACGCGTTCCAAGCGAACGAGATCTTCCAGACCCTGATGGGCGATGAGGTCGAACCGCGGCGCGTCTTCATCGAGGCGAACGCGAAGTTCGTCTCGAACCTCGACATCTGAGCGCGGCCAGCCGGGGGCGCTGATGTGATGCGGGGGGCGCATCCGATCG
>JBMTXT010000066.1:0-10287 GCA_049453775.1 Gemmatimonadaceae bacterium
CCCCCCCCCCCCCCCCCCCCCCCCCCCCCCCCCCGCTTCGTTGCTACCGGTATTCCGAGATCCCTTACTTCGGGATGTTCGGGTTGTTGTCCGTCTCCGAGAGCGGGAGCGGGTAGCAGGTCTGCGTCCCGATCGCCGGGAAGCCCGGCTTGAAGTAGGTGGCGCCCGCGACCGGCACGTTCAGGACGCTGGTCGGATTGCGGCGCCAGTCACCGAAGCGCTGGCCCTCGAGGTAGAAGTCGAGCGACTTCTGCGTCATGAGCTCGGTGAGGACGCTCGCGGCATCGGTCGCGCCATCGTATGCCGCCTGCCCCCCCGCCGCGCGCCGGGCATCGATGAGGGTGAGCTGATCCGCCGTCGTGCCCGCCTCGGCGGCGATGTAGTCGGCCTCGAGCTTCGAGGCGACGCGCACCGGCGAGGCATAGGTCGGGTACTTCTGCTGGATCACGAAGGCCCCGGAGTTCGGGTCCTGTGCGACGAGCGAGTGCTGACCCGGGACCTTGTACGAGATCCGGTTGTCCGTGATCCGGAAGGCCGGCGCGACGGAGATGGACCCGCGATCGAAGGTGAACTGCCACATCCGGTTGCTCAACCGGGTGCGGTTGGTCGGATCGTCGAGGTGGGTGAAGGAGAACGAGAAGCCCGCGGGGACCGAGGCGGCATCGGCCGCCGCCGAGGTCTTGTTCCCGCGCTGCAGGTAGGCACGCGCGCGGCCGACCTTGGCGACGTTCGCGAGCTGCACCGCGGCCGCCGACCCGTTCGCCGTGCCCTTGGTGATCGCCGCCGTGAAGTTGGCGATCGCCGAATCGAGCATGTCGTTGGTCGTGAGGAGCGGCCCACCATACACCGTCCCTTCGCAGAACTGCTCGGCCATCCTCGTGAAGGCGTAGCCGAGCCAGGTGTGCGCCCGGACGTAGTTGATGTTGCTCTCCGGCGTCGGGAGATCGAGGCCGAGGATCAGGTGGTTGCCGGCGGCCGCCTGTGAGAGCGGGAACCAGACATCACCCGAGTGGGAGGTGTTGGTGTTGAGGACCGCCCGAAGCCCATACTCGTTGCGGGTCGGGAAGGTCTCGGAGACCTGTGCCTCACCGGTGAACCAGGCGCCGTACATGATCATCCACCCGAGGGCGGAGGAGTACGACTGCTGGCCCGAGAGGGCGAGGGTCACGGCGTCTTCGACGGGATCGACCGATCCCGCGTCGATGACGGCGGGATTCTTCACCGTGAGGAAGTCGCTGCACGCGGTCGAGGCGAGGAGCGCGGCCGTTCCGGCCAGTCGCGCGGTCGCCCGGGAGAATCGAATGAAACGCATGGTGGGCAGGCCTCAGAAGGTCAGGTTGAGCCGCAGCACCGTGGTGCGCGGATTGGGGAGGGTCAGGAAGTCGTCGCGCCCGAACTGGCTCGCGCCATTCGAGATGACCTCCGGGTCGGCGCCGGTGAAGGCCTTGTCCTTCCAGAGCTTCACGTTCTGCACGGCGAGGCCGAGCGAGGCGGTCTGCACCGGACCGAGGAAGCCCATGAGCCCCTTCGGGAGATCCCAGGTCGCGCCGACCTCACGGAGGCGGACGAAGTCGCCCGGCTGGAGGAAGCCATCGCGGGCCTGAGCGACGGGCGCCGCCGTGCCGTTCTGCGGCACGACGGCCGGGCGCCCCGGGGTCGGGTTGCCGTAGCGGCGGAGCCGCTCGAGGCGCGGGAGGACCAGCGTATCGAGCCGGTTGTTGGAGCGGACGAGCTGGGTCTCACGGAAGTACTCCGTGTTGTTGTAGACCAGGAAGTCCTGCTTGGTGTCGATCTGCGCGGTGACCCGAAGCTGATTGAAGAAGGTCATCGTGCTGGTGAGCGTCCCTTCGAAGGTCGGGAAGACGTTCCCCACGACTTCGAGGGTATCCGCGACGGTGACGACGCCGGTGGTCTGATTGATGTTGCGGATGGTCTTGGAGACCCACGAGCCCAGCTGGTAGCCCTCGGTGAAGCGGTTGAGGGTGCCGAAGGCGTTGATGCCGCCGAGGTCGGTCAGCTTGTTCTCGAGGGTCGCGAATCCGCCACGGAGGTCCCAGCGGAAGTTGCGGGTCTCGACCGGGGTCGTGGAGAGAGTAACCTCGAGCCCGCGGTTCATGACGGAGCCGACGTTCACCTGCGGATTCTGGGTGAAGCCGAGGGACGGCGGCAGCGGCTGGCTGAGGATGAGATCGTTGGTCGTCTTGTCGAAGTAGGTCACCTCGAGGGCGAGCTTCTCGTTGAGGAAGCTGGCGTCGAAGCCCATCTCAATCTCGGTTCCGCGCTCGGGCTTGAGGTTCGCGTTGCCCGGGTTCGCCGGGACGGCACCCGCGATCGCCGAGGTGCCCGAGATGCTCGGGGCGGCGGCGAGGGTGACGAGCGCGGCGCCCGCGCCTGGGGCGCGGCCGGTCTGGCCCCACGCCGCGCGGAGGCGCAGCGTGTTCACGAGCGAGGCGAAGCCACCATAAAAGTTCTCATCGGAGACGACCCACGAGCCGCCGATCTTCGGGAGGATCGCCGGGTCAGCCTCCGAACCGAACACCGAGAACTCGTCGACGCGGACGCCGACCTGGAGGAAGCGGCGGTTGAGGTGACCGAGCTGTGCCTGGCCGACCCACCCGCGCTGACGGACCATCGACTCCGAGCCCCCCGCCGAGGTCTGCGAGGCGGCATTGATGACGTTGTTGCTGTTCACAACGAACCCGGTACCGAGGGCGGAGAGCCCCTCGCTGCGGGTCATGATCGCCTGGAGACCGGCGGTCGCGTTGAGCTCCCACTGCTTCGACTCGCCGAACTCCTTCCGGGCGTTCGCGGTGTAGTCGAAGGTGTAACGCTGCACCGAGTTGCGGGCCTGGCTGTTGGAGCCCCCATCGGTCAGACCGCCGTACGAGGTGCGGCTGTTCTTCGGGAAGTAGTTGAATTGCTCATCCCACGTGAGGTCGCCACCGACGGTGAGCTTGTGGGTGAACCAGCTCACCGGCACATAGCTGACGGTGATGCCGGCCGTGGTCCCACGGGTATAGAGCTGACGGTCGATCGCGCGGATGGCAGCGAGGTCACGGTTGAAGCCGAACCAGCCGTTGTTGCCGGTGCCGGCATCGTTGCGGCTGAGCGGCGTGCCAAGGAGGCCGCCGCCGAGGTAGCCGTAGATGTTGTTGTCGTTGTCTGGCGCGCGGAGGCGCGACTGCTGGAGGCCGATCGTCGCGTTGACGGTGACGCGGGCATCGGGGACGAAGTTGAAGTTGGTGCGGAGCGAGGAGCGCCCGAACTCGTTGTTCGGGAGGGTGCCGGTCTGCTGGTCGCGGTTGACCGAGAAGAAGTAGCCGTAGCCCTGGCCGCCGCCGCTCGCCGAGTAGGCGAAGTTGCCGATCTGCCCCTTGCGGAAGGCGCCCTCACGGACGAGCGGGTTGTCGGAGACGAGGGTCCCGACCGCCTGCCCGCGGCAGAGCGGGTTGGTGCTGGTGGAGGCGACGAGCGCGGCGGAGCAGGCCGCGAAGTTATCGGGCGGGGTCCACCCCTGATCGACCGAGCCGGTCTCGAGGGTGAGGTTCTGCGTGAAGCGCGGGACGCCGGCCCGGCCCTTCTTGGTGATGATCTGGATCACGCCCGCGGAGGCGTCAGCGCCGTAGAGGGTCGCGGCGGCCGGCCCCTTCACCACCTCCATGGACTCGATGTCCTCGGGGTTGATGTTGTTGAGGCGGTCGGCGACCTGGCCGCTCTGACCGAGGCCGATGGTCCCCTCGACGAGGCGGATGCCGTCGATGAAGATGAGGGGCTGGTTGGAGAGGTTCACCGAGGCGGCGCCGCGGATGTTGATGCGGCGCGAGGTGCCCGCGGTGCCCGAGGCGGAGCTCACGGACACGCTCGGGACGCGCGACTGGAGGAGCTGCCCGACGTTCTGCGCGGGCGAGTCCTTGGCGATCTGCGCGACGTCGACGCTGGCGACGGCGGCCGCCTGTGCGCGGCGCTCCTGGTTCCCCACGGTGCCCGTCACGACGACGTCCGAGAGCTGGACGCGGGAGACGGCCATCGAGAGGTTGAGGGTCGCGGTCTGGCCGGCGACGACCCGGACCGTGTCGGTCGCGGCCTGATAGCCGACGCGGTACGCCGTCACCTGACGGGAGCCGACCGGGGCGTTCGGGATGCGGTACTCGCCCTGCGCGTTGGTGAAGACCGCGATGGCGGTGCCGACGAGGACGACGCGCGTCTCCGGGAGCGCCTCGTTGGTCCCCTTGGCGGTGACCTTTCCGGTGATGACACCGGTGGCGCCCTGCGCGCCGAGGGATCCAACCAGGAGCGCGATAGCCGACAGCGCGCGCAGGAGGACCCGGGGTGGGGTGAACCTCGACATGCCGTACTCCTCTTTGAGAAGGATGGTGCGGTGGTGCTGCGAGATGAAACGCGGTGCGTCCGCCCGGGTACTGCCAGGGCCCCCGGGCTCGGCGGCCCAACCTCTATAATTATAGGTTCCGAACCGTGACTATCAACCCGGTATTCCCGATGACTGCCATTACCGACAGGGCGCAAAACCTCGACAGCCTTTGGATGCCCTTCACCGCCACCAAGGCGTTCAAGGCCCGTCCGCGGATGTTGATCGGGGCGAAGGACATGCACTATCGGTCGGACGACGGGCGGCAGATCCTCGATGGGACGGCGGGGCTCTGGTGCGTGAATGCGGGGCATGGGCGGGCGCCGATCGTCGAGGCGATTGCGCGGCAGGCCGCCGAGCTCGACTTCGCGCCGGGCTTCCAGATGGGACACCCCGGGAGCTTCGCCTTAGCGGAGCGGTTGGTGCGGATCCTCCCTTCAGGACTGACGCAGGTCTTCTTCTCGAACTCGGGATCGGAGGCGGTCGATACCGCGCTCAAGATCGCACTGGCGTATCACCAGGCGCGGGGCGAGACGCAGCGGACCCGATTCGTCGGGCGGCTCCGCGGCTATCACGGCGTCGGATTCGGAGGGATCTCGGTGGGAGGGATCGCGGCCAACCGGGCGGCCTTCACCGCGCAGCTTCTCCCTCAGGTCGATCATCTCCCGCATACGCACGATCTCACGCGCAACGCCTTCTCCCGCGGGATGCCCGCCCATGGCGCGGAATTCGCCGATGCGCTCGAGGGGATCATCGCGCAGCAGGGCGGGGAGACGATCGCGGCGGTGATCGTGGAGCCGGTGGCGGGGAGCACCGGGGTGTTGATCCCACCGGTCGGCTATCTCGAGCGCCTCCGCGCCCTCTGCGACCAGCATGGGATCCTGCTGATCTTCGATGAGGTGATCACCGGGTTCGGACGACTCGGGACCCCATTCGCGGCCCAATACTTCCACGTCACCCCCGATCTGATGGCGATGGCGAAGGGGATCACCAACGCCGCGGTGCCGATGGGAGCGACCGCGGTGCGTGGCACGATCCACGACACGGTGGTGAACGCGACGAAGAGCGGGGTCGAGTTCTTCCATGGCTACACCTACAGCGGGCATCCTCTCGCCGCGGCGGCAGGGCTCGCGACGCTCCAGCTCTATGAGGACGAGGCACTGCTCACGCGCGTCGCTGCGCTTGCGGCGGTCTGGGAGGCCGCGGTGCACACCCTTCGCGATGCCCCGCATGTGATCGACGTACGCAACCTCGGGCTCGTCGCGGGGATCGAACTCGCCCCGCGTCCCGATGCCCCCGGGTCACGCGCCTATGATGTCTTCGTCGAGGCCTTCTTCAATCAGGACCTCCTCGTGCGGAGCACGATGGACATCCTCGCGCTCTCCCCGCCGCTGATCATCTCCGAGGCGCAGATCGACGAAGTCGTCAGTCGATTGCGGCGCGCTCTCGAGCGAGTCTCCTGACGCGTCGCCACTCGAGGGCCACGAGCACCCCGAGCAGGGTGATCGAGACCGTCGAGACGAAGCACCACGGACAGAAGGTGCGGAGCACGACCCACTCGGCGTACTTGAGCCGGAGGGTGAAGAGGATCGCGGGGAAGACGAGCGCCGCGAGCGCGATGACCGGCGCCACGGCATCGGCCGCGGCCGTCCGCGCGCCCCAGAGCGCGGTGACGAGGATGACGGCGTACCCGACCGCCCCGATCAGGGCGACATCGACGCCGAGGATCCAGCTCCAGGAGCTGAACTGGACGAGTGCGCATCCCCCGCTCCCCCCGCAGGCGAGGGTCCCGGCCTTCCCGATCTTCCAGAGGTGGAGATAGGTGGCGACGAAGGCGTTCACGAGCGCGATGAGGGCGATGAGCTGCCGGTAGGTCAGCCCAAGGAGGCCATCGCGGGGCGTGCCGTCGTGGCGCATCCGGCTCAGTTGCCGAGTTCGTCGAGTCGCGGATTCACGATGGAATTATAGATGGAACCGAAGGTGAAGCTGATCCCCACCCCGCCGTTCAGGCGGAAGGCGGTGGCGAGGGCCCGCTGCCGGGTGAGGACCTCGTCGTCGGAGGCGCTCCCGCGCGCCAGGAAGAGCTGGTCGTTCACCCTCGCCGCCTCGCCGCGGAGCTCGAGGGAGAGCCCACGGGTGAGCCGGATGTTGGTCCGGCCATTGAAGCTCAGGCTATTGATCTTGGTGTCGTGCAGATACTGGGTGTAGCGCAGGGCGGCGTCGATGGTCCCCCAGGTCTGCCGGCTCTCCCCGGCGACGATGGCGCGGGCGACCGGCCGGAACTCGGTACGCTGCCCGTAGATGGTCTCCTCGGTATAGTCGAAGTAGCGCCCTCCGATGGAGAGGATCCCGAGGAACTGCCGGCTCGTCGCCTCCTGCCACGGGAAGAGATTGTACTCGGCGGCGGCCTCGAGAGAGCCGAAGAGATCCTGGTTCCGGAACTCGGTGAAGCCGGCGTTCGCGCGTCCGGCCACCGACCAGTGGTCGCTGAGGCTGCGCACGAGGCGCGCCCCGCCATCGGCATTCCGCAAGACGAATCGGCGCTCCGTGGAATCGGCGAGCTGGAACCGATTGAAGCGATACTCCAGCCCGCCCCAGAAGGTGACCTTCCACTCCTCGGTGACCCGTGAGGCGCTGACGTTGCTGGTGAGTTCGTAGTTGCTCGCGCGGCTCTCCGCGGCGCCGCCGCCGTTCCCCCGGATCCGATAGACCCAGAGGTTCCAGGGATCCTCGACCGTGTTGAGCGCCGGGGCGGCGGGGGCGTTCGCCGGGGCGGTATAGGTGAGCCCGAAGCGCTCCTGCCCCGGGAGGCGCGTGAGGTAGGGGACGAGCCCGAGCTTCATCATGCGCGCGAGCTCGCGGCGACGGACATCCTCAGTCGTGTTGGGCGGCAGTTGCGTGACCAAGGTGTCGAGGCGACCGGCGAAGCGCCGTTGGCCGAGGAGGGTGAGGGTGTATTCCCCACCGCCGCTGGCCGTCCCGATCCGCGTGATCAGGAGATGGACATCCCCGTCCAGCCGGTCCTGCGTCCAGAGGGCGAAGGGGAGCTCGTTGATGAAGAAGTTCCGATCGCAGCCGCCGAACTGGCAATCGAGGAAGACGCGGAGGCGCGGGTCGCGCTCGCTCTGGGCGGTGGCGACGGCGGGGAGGGCGGATATGAGGAGCGCGCCGACGAGGCCGGCGCGCCGAAGGGAGCAGAGGATAGGCATTGCGTGTGATACGTCGACGGTCAGCGAAACGTTGAGTGTTCGGTCGCCGGGCTCACCGCGCGCGGTCGAGCCCGAGTTGGAGGAGCCGATCGAGGAGGGCGGGATAGGGGAGCCCGTCGTGCGCCGCCGATTGGGCGAATTCCTCGCCCTGGGCGATGTCGGGATTGGGATTGGCCTCGAGGAAGTAGCTCCGCCCCTCGGCGTCGAGCCGGAAGTCGATCCGCGCGTAGCCGGAGAGCTCGAGGAGCCGGTAGAGTCGCTTGCTGTCGCGGATCAGCTTCGTGGTGATCTCCTCGGGGAGGTCGGCGGCGGGGCCGATCACGACGCCGGTGCGCTGTTGATAGATGGGGTCGTGCTTCAGGCGTTCGGTGGCGATCAGGGGTTCATCGGCGGCGAGCGAGGTCTGTCGGAGCTCCCATGGGGTGAAGGCCCGCAGGCGGTCATTCCCCAGGAGGCTCACGGAGAGCTCGCGGCCGACGATGAACTGTTCCGCGATCGCATCGTGCCCGATGCGTTCATGGATGAACCGCACCCGTTCGGTGAGCTTCTCCTCGGTCTCGACGACGGAAGCCTTCGCAATCCCGAGCGAGGCGTCGGCGACGAGCGACTTCACGATGAGGGGGAAGGGGAGCTCGCGTGGGCGGCGCACCGTGCGGCCCCGTGGGAAGACGGCGAAGCGTGGGACGCGGATCCGATGATGGGTGGCGAGCATCTTGGAGATCGCCTTCCCCCGCGCGAGGACGAGCCCGCGGGGGTTGCAGCCGGTGTACGGGATCCGTTTGAGCTCGAGGTACGAGACGACGTTGTGATCGTAGGTCGTCTCGCCGTAGAACTCCTCGAGGAGATTGAAGACGAGGTCGGGTCGGATGCGATCCACGGCTTCACGGATGGGATGGAGCTCCCATTGGACGCCGAGGACATGGACCTCGTGGCCGCTCGCCCGGAGGGTCGCGATGACGTCGGACTCCGTCTTCACCGCGAAGGCCTCGCGCTCCGAGCGCGACGCCGTCGCATCGGGTGGGACGAGGTCGGGGTGCGTGAGGAGGAGGACGCGGCGGGCGGGCATCGATTCAGGCGATTCGGAGGAGGCGGATGGATAGTACCCCGCCCATCACGAGCGCCACCATCGCGAGTCCCGCCGCGATCGACACCCGCGGTCCCGCGCGGCGCAGTTCCCGGAGGTCGACGCCGAGCCCGAGGCCAGCCATCGCGACGAGGGTGAGGAGGCCCGAGGCCAGCGCGAGGCGCCCCGCGATCAGCTCGGGGATCATCCCCGCCGTGCGGAGTGCGGCGAGCCCGAGAAAGCCAAGGAGGAACCAGGGGAGGGGGCGAGCCGGGTGCGAGGGGCGCGCCGCCGCCTCGGCGCCGTCTGGCGCCGGCCTTCTGGCTCGCCGAGTTCGGATGACGGAGATGGCGACCACCACCGGGCCCAGCATCATCACGCGCACGAGCTTCACGAGCGTCCCGACCTGCGCGGCGAGCGCACTCACCGGCATGGTCGCGGCCAGGACCTGCGGGACGGCGTAGACCGACATCCCCGCGAGCACGCCGAATTGGTAGTCACTCAATCCCAACGGCACGATCAGGAGCGGGAGTCCCAGGACCACACCGACGCCGAGGACCGCGGTAAAGGCGATGGCGCTCGTGACCTCCGCCGTGGTGGCCCCGATCACCGGGGCGAGCGCGGCGATGGCGGAGTTACCACAGATGGCGTTGCCGGTCGCCACGAGGGCGGCGAGGCGTGGCGGGAGCTGGAGGAGACGACCGATGACATATCCGACGGCGAGTCCGATACCGACCAGTCCGACGATCGCGATCAGCAGCACGGGGCCCGCGCGGACCAGGAGCGGGAGATCGACGGCGGCGCCCAAGAGCACGATCGCGCCTTCCAGCAGTGGGGTGGCGGCGAAAGCGACCCCGGGCTCGAGTGCCGCCGGTAGCGTCCAGGTGGTGCGGACCGCGGCCCCGAGAAGGATCGCGAGGACCAACCGATCGAGGATGGTGACGCCGAGAGCTCGCGTCTGGAGGAGCGCCAGGGCCGCCGCGGCGCCGGCCACCACGGCGACGAGCACCAGCCCCGACGCGAGCCGCCGGATCGCCCCGACCCTACCCGCGGACCGCCGCGACGACGGCGGCGGTGGTGAGCCCATACTCCGTGTAGAGCCGCTGATACGGCGCACTCGCCCCGAACCCCTCGATCCCGAGGATCACGCCATCGGGCCCGACCCACCGGTACCAGCTCATCGGATGGGCGGCCTCGATGGCCACGCGCTTGGGGCCGCGCGGGAGGACGCTCGCGCGATACGACGCCGGCTGCGCGGCGAAGAGCTCCATCGAGCACATGGAGACCACGCGCGTCCCGATCCCCTGCTGCGCGAGCTCCTGGTGCGCGGTGAGGGCGAGCTGCACCTCGGAGCCACTCGCCATGAGGATGGCCGAGGGCTTGGTCCCCGCCGGTGCATCGACGAGCACGTAAGCGCCCTTGGCCGCCTCGCTCGCGGGGGCGGCGGTGGTGCGATCGATCAACGGGAGCGCCTGCCGCGTGAGGATGATCGCGCTCGGTCCCGTCGTGTACTTGAGTGCGGCCCGCCAGGCTTCGGCGGTCTCGTTGGCATCGGCGGGGCGCAGCACCTGGAGCCCCGGGATGCAGCGGAGCGAGGTGAGCTGCTCCACCGGCTGGTGCGTGGGGCCGTCCTCGCCGAGCCCGATGGA
>JBMTXT010000067.1:0-10279 GCA_049453775.1 Gemmatimonadaceae bacterium
CCCCCCCCCCCCGCCACGCGTTCATCACCCGTGGTGCACCTTCCCTCGTGCGGCTCCCCTCGTGCGCCGACACCCGGCGCATCGCCGGCTCAGGTGGTCGTACCGAGTCGTAGCGGTAACGTGCGCAGCCGCTCCCCCGTGAGCGCGAAGACCGCATTCGCCACCGCCGGCGCCACGGGGGGGAGCGCGGGCTCCCCCATCCCGGTCGGCACCTCGGTGCTCGGGACGATGTGGACGTCGACCGCCGGGGCCTCGGTGATCCGCAACATCCGATAGGTATCGAAGTTCGCGGTGGCGATCCTCCCCTCCGCGATGCGGATCTCGCCATGGAGTGCCGCCGAGAGGCCATCGAGGACGGCCCCCTCCACCTGCTGCCGGATCCCACGCGGATGCACGGCGAGGCCGCAGTCCACCGCCGCGGTCACGCGATGGACGCGGATCTCACGCGCCGCGCTGACGGAGACCTCGGCGACCTGCGCGACGAGCGACCCGAAGCTCCAATGCAGCGCGACCCCACGGGCGCGGGGCCGCCTATCGGCGGTCGGCGTCAGCGGCGTCCCCCACCCCGCGCGCTCGGCGGCGAGGGAGAGGACCCGCGCCGCCCGCGGATGTTCGCGCAGATGCGCGAGACGGAACGCCACCGGATCCTGCCCTGCCGCATGCGCGAGCTCGTCGATGAACGACTCGAAGAAGAACGCCTGATGCGAATGCCCCACGGAGCGCCACGACCCCACCGCGACCGGGAGCTCGACCTCCTGATGCGCCGACCGCAGGTTGGGGATCTCGTACGGCTGATCCCAGGTCCCCTCGGCGGTGGTGCGATCGGGGCCGAAGGAGGTGATCCCGATCCCGACGCGCTTGCTGAGCGCCTTGAAGGCCGATTGGCCGGCGGAGTGCGCGGTGAGGGCGACGAGGCGGCCCTGCGCATCGAGCCCTCCCTCGAGGCGAGAGGCGGCAGCGGGGCGATACATGTCGAAGCGGAGGTCGTCCTCACGCGACCAGATCACCTGCACCGGGATGCCCGGCATCGCCTTGGCGACCGCGGCGGCCTGCGCCACGTAATCGACCTCGAGTCGGCGACCGAAGCCGCCGCCCAAGAGCGATTGATGCAAGGTCACCTGATCGGGATCGCAATCGAGGACCCGTGCCACGGCGTCACGTGCGAAGCGTGGGACCTGCGTGCCGCACCAGAGCTCGGCCGCATCGCCCTCGACGCGCACGACGGCATTCATCGGTTCCATCGTCGCGTGCGCGAGATAGGGGGCCTCGTAGCGTGCCTCGATCACCGTGGCCGCGGTCGCCAGCGCCTCGGCGGGATCACCGACTTTCCGAAAGGGGAGCCCATCATCGGTCTCGGCGACCTCACGGAGGGTGCGCAGGATCGACGCCGAGTCGAGGGCGGCATGCGGTGAGGGGGACCACTCGATGGCGAGTGCGGCGAGAGCTTGCTTGGCCTTCCACCAGGTCTCGGCGATGATCGCGACGCCCGGCGGGTCGCCGTGCGAGCTCCCTTCGAGTGGGACGACGGCTTTCACCCCAGGCTGCGCGAGCGCGGCCTCGCGATCGAACCGCGCCGGACGGCTCCCGAGCGCCGGCGGCATCGCGACCGCCGCCTGCAACATCCCTGGGAGCGCGCGGTCGATCCCGAAGACCGGCGCGCCGACCGCCTTGGCGCGCGAGTCGAGCCGCGGGACATCGGTGCCGATCAAGGTGAAGGTGGCGGGATCCTTGAGCGCGACCTTCGCGGGTTGCTGTGCGGCGGCCTCTTCGATGATCTCGCCATAACCGATGCTGCGATCCCCGCAGATCACCCGCCCCTGCTCGGCGCGGCACTGATCCGGCGGCACACCAAAGCGGGCCGCCGCCGCCGCGACGAAGGCGACGCGCGCGGTGGCCCCCGCCTCGCGCGCGATCGCCCAGACGTCGCGCACGCTCGAGGAGCCGCCGGTCATCAGGACGCCGAGCTCACGCGCGGTCTTCGCGGTGAACCAGTGTAAGGTGCGGCCGAGCGCCGAGGTCGCCTGATCGGGGTGGAGGGGGAGCCCATCGGCGAGCGCCGCGATGTTCCCGTAGATCGTGTCGATCGGCGCGTGCACCACCTGCACCCGTTCGAGCGGGACCGCGAGCTCCTCGGCGATGAGCATCGCGAGGGCGGTGTGGATCCCCTGCCCCATCTCCGCCTTGGGGGAGATCACCGTCACGGTGCCATCAGGGGCGATCGCGAGCCATCCGTTGAGTTGGATGGCGCCGTCGGGGAGATCGGCCGCGTGCGTCGCCCGCAGCCGTTGCCGTGGCGGGACGAGGGACCACCCGACGATGAGGGCGCCGGTGGCCCCGAGGCCCATCAGGAGGAAGGTGCGCCGCCGCATGGGGAGGAAGATGCCACCACGGGCGGCGGCGGCGCCATCGCGCGGTCCTTCGACGGGGAGGCTTCGCGAACGGTCAGCGCGTCAGCGCATGCGCCTCTTCGGCGATCACCTGCAGGGCATGCTCGACCCCCTCGACGGTGTGCTCCCCCATGTGTCCGATGCGCAGCGTGGTCGCCGCGAGCGGACCATAGCCCGTGCCGAGGGTCACTCCTCGTTCACGCACCGCGGCCCACAGACGTTCGGCGCCGATCGCGGAGGGGATGGTGAGGACACTCACCGTCGGGGCGCGGATCCCCTTGGGGGCGAGGATTCCAATCCCGAGCTCCCCTCCCTCGCCGGACTCCACCCACTGCTCGACGGCGTGCCGCATGGCGAGATGGCGCGCCCAGCGGGCCTCCATCGTCTCGGCGATGATCCGATCGAGGGCGACGTCGAGGGCGTAGAAGAGGGAGACCGCGGGGGTGGCTGGGGTGTTGTGCTGCGCGGCGAAGGTGTCGAGTTCGACGAGATCGAGATAGCGCCCCCGGGCGGGTTGCTGCGCGGCCTGCGCGAGGAAGGGCTCGCTCGCGACGGCGAAGCTCAAGCCCGGCGGGGCGGCGATCGCCTTCTGCGAGCCGCTCAGCACATAGTCGAGTCCCCAGGCGTCGGTCTCGAGGGCGGCGCCGCCGAGTCCGGTGACGGAGTCGATGAGCGCCATGGCACCGAAGCGGCGCGCGAGGGCGGTGATCGCCTGCGGGTCCTGCAGGACGCCCGTGGTGGTCTCCGAGTGTGCGCCGGTGACGACGGTGAAGCGGCCGGTGCGGAGCGCCGCCTCGACCTGCTCGAGAGGGATCGCCTCGCCCCAGGGGACGTTCAGCTCCTCGACCTCACGCCCACAGCCGCGCGCGATGGCGGCGTAGCGGCCGGAGAAGGCCCCGTTCACCATCGCGAGCACGCGGCCCGCGGGGGCGGCGCGCATCCCGGCCTCCATCATCCCCGTGGCGCTCGCGGTGTGGATGTAGACGGGGCGCGTCGTCCGGAAGACCGCCTGCAATCGCGCCGCGCACCGCGCGTAGAGCGCCTCGAAGGCCGCGCTCCGATGCGGGATCATCGGCTGCGTCATGGCCGCCAAGACCTCAGGGCGGACTTCGGTGGGGCCGGGGACGAAAAACGACATGATAGAAGCTAGAGGTTGAAGGCTGAAAGCTGAAAGAGGGACGGCGCCCGCTTTCAGCTTTCAGCTTTGAGCCTTCAGCTTCCTCAACGCCTCACTGAGCCCCAGCCCTTTCGACCCCGTCACCACCGCGCGCCCGGCGCGCTGCCAGGCGAGGACGCCACCGGCCAGCACCTTCACGTCCGCGGCGCCGGCCTGCTTGAGCGCCCCCTCGCAGCTGCTCGCACGAGCACCGGAGCGGCAGACCACCACCACGGGGACCCCCGACTCGGCGATCGTCTGCGCGTGATGCGGGATCTTCCCCAGCGGGACGAGGACGGAGCCCGTGATGTGTCCCTCGGCGAATTCGGCCGGCTCGCGTACGTCGAGGACCAAGGTGTTGGGCTTGGCGGCGAGGGCGGCGGCGTACTCGTCGGGGCCGAACGAGGTCGGGAGGAGGTTCTTGAGAGCGGAGAAGAGGGACATGGGGACGTGGGGAGGGGTCAGGGGACAGGGATCAGGAAACAGGGGCCAGGGTTCAGCTAACCACCACTACATAAGTATATATGCATATATTGCCCGCCGCAAGGCCGGGGAATGGACCGCTTCGTGCAGGCCCTCGGTGCCCTGCCCCTCGCACCGGCGCCCTGTCAGTTAGGGACCCGCTCCAAGTAATCCGCGCTCATCCACCCCTCTTGCCCATCGACGCGGACGCGCACCCACGAGAAGCGGCGCTCGAGCACCTGCACCTCTTGCCTCGGGTTCACCACGCCGAGTTGCTCGGCGGAATTCGCGGGAGCGGCGCGGAGCCACACCCAGGTCGTGGCCCGGTAGATGGAGTCGCCCCGGGCCGGCGGCGCGCGCGGGGCGGGGGGGGGGGGGGGGGCCGGGCCGCGGGGCGGGGCGGGGGGCGACCCGGGGGCCGGAGGCGGCAGCGGGCGCGAGGCGACCGGAGGCGTCACGACGGCTGGTGCGACGGGAGGTGCGACGGGCCGTGCGACCACCGGTGGCGGGCTGCTCGCCGCTGCGGCAGCGGACGCAGCCGCAGCCACGTCCTGCGCCCCGACGGAATCCGACGTCGTCCCATCAGCAACCAGCGAATCCCTCGGGACGGGGACCGCGATCGAGTCACTCGCGACTATCGCCTCGGGCGCTGGGGCCCCACGCCCTCGGAGCGCGGCCCAGAGGCCGACGATGCCAAGTAGCACCACCACGCCACCGGCGGTCACCCAGATCCAGGGGAGAGTCGGCCGAGCCTGACGGGGCTCCTCCTCGGCGAGGACCATCCCGCTCATGGGACCGGCCGCACCGAATGGCGCCAGGCACTTGGGACAGCGCGAGGCGCCGAGCACTGAGGGGGCGCCACAGGAGGCGCAGTGCACGCGTGGCATCGTAGGTTTGACGGGTGGGACACCTCGCGCGTCACGGCGGCGGCGCCCCCGATGCCCTGTCATTTCCGACCATGCTCTCTGCCTCGTCTCTGATGCGATGCCGCTAGCGACCGAGGTCCTTGTCATCGGACTGGGCGCCATGGGCAGCTGCACCCTCGCCGCGCTGGCGCGCCGCGGGGTCCCTGCCATCGGGATCGACCGCTTCGCACCCCCGCACACCGAGGGATCGAGCCATGGCGCGTCGCGGATCATCCGTGAGGCCTACTACGAGGACCCGGCCTACGTGCCGCTCGTCCGTGAGGCCTACACCGAGTGGGCGCGACTCGCGGCGGAGAGCGGCCGGACGCTCCTCCATCAGACCGGGGGACTCTGCTATGGCCCGTCCGATGGCCCGCTCGTCCGTGGCGCCCTCACGAGTGCGCGTACGCACGACGTGGCACACGAGCTCCTCGATGCCCGCGAGATCCACCACCGCTTCCCCGCGCATCGGCTCCCCGCGCACTACGTCGGCGTGCTCGAGCACCGCGCGGGATGGCTCGACCCCGAGGCCTGCCTCACCGCGGCGCTGCAGGTGGCCGTCCGCCACGGCGCCAGGGTGCGCACCCATGAACAGGTGCTGCGGATCGCGCCGGGATCGGATGGCGTGCGTGTCACGACGGATGCGGCGACGTACGATGCGGCGCGAGTGGTCGTGAGCGCGGGGATGTGGATGGGAGAGCTCGTCCCCACACTCGGCGTGCCGCTCTCCGTGCAGCGCCATGTCCTCTACTGGTTCATGCCGGCGGGCTCGGGCTCGAGGGCGTCGATCGGCCCGTCGCGGCCCGGTTCGGCGTTCGATCCGGCGCACTTCCCCGTCTTCCTCGGGGAGGTCGCCCCCGACCAGCTCTGGTACGGCTTCCCCGACGTGGGAGCGGGGGTGAAGGTCGCGATGCATCATCAGGGGGCCACGTGCACGCCGGGCACGGTCGATCGCGTCGTGCAGGCGGGCGAGGTGACCGCGATGCGTGACCGGCTCGCGCAGTGGCTCCCGCCGGCGAATGGACGACTGCAGCGGACCGCGGTCTGCACCTACACCAATACCCCAGACGGGCACTTTCTGATCGACACCCACCCCGAGAGCGATCGGTGTTGGATCGTCTCCCCCTGCTCGGGCCACGGATTCAAGTTCGCGAGCGCGATCGGTGCGCGGGTCGCCGCGGCCGTGGCGGGGGAGGCGAGTCCTCCCTTCCCTGCACTCTTCCGGCGCGATCGCTTCTGACCCCACCCTCGTAGCTTTCAGCTTTCAGCCTTCAGCCTTCAGCCTTCAGCTTTCAGCCCCTGACCAGGTTGTATCGCAAAATGCACCAGATCGCCTGGACCCCATCCCGCCAACCGATCTTCTTCCCCTCGGCGTAGGTACGCCCGAAGTAGGAGATCGCCACCTCGTAGATCGGGACGCCCATCTTGGCCACCCGCGCGGTGAGCTCGGGCTCGACGCCGAACCGATCCTCCCGGATGGAGAGCCGCTCCACCACGTCCTTACGGAACGCCTTGAAGCAGGTCTCCATGTCGGTGAGGTTGAGGTCGGTGAGCATATTGGAGAGCAGGGTGAGGAACCGATTCCCCTGGTAGTGCCAGAAGTAGAGGACGCGGTGTGGCCCCGCCCCGGTGAAGCGCGACCCGAAGACCACCGCCGCATGCCCATCGAGGATCGGCCGGATCATCTGCGGGTAGTCGGCGGGGTCGTACTCGAGATCGGCGTCCTGGACGATGACGATGGGAGCGGTGACCTCAGGGAAGCCCGTCCGGAGCGCGGCCCCCTTCCCCCGGTTCCGATCGTGGGCGAGCAGGCGGACGCGGGGATCGCCGGCGGCGACGGCGCGCACCCCCTCCCCGGTGCCGTCAGTGGACCCGTCGTCGACCACGATCACCTCCTGCACCTCGGGGCGCGCGAGGACCCGGTGGAGGACCCGGCCGACGGTCGCCGCTTCATTAAAGACGGGGATCACGACGGCCAGGCAGGGGGTCGGGGGGTTCGACATCCGAGGGAATATCCGCTAGTTTGAAGGGTTCGCGCGAGTAGCTCAGCTGGATAGAGCGTCGGCCTCCGGAGCCGAAGGTCGTGGGTTCGAATCCCGCCTCGCGCATTTTCCTCATCCCCCGGGCCCGCTCCCTCATCGCCCCGCCGTGGACACCGTCGCGCTTCGACGCCTCCCACTCCCCGACCTCGAACAACTCGCCACCACCCACGGGGTCTTCCTCCCGGCCAACGCCACGCACGCCGAGGTGGTCAACCGGGTGCAGCGAGCGTTGCTCGCCACGGGGGAGCCGTTGGTGGCGGAGGGGACCCTCGAGGTCGAGAAGGCAGGGCATGGCTTCCTGCGGAATCGGGCGAGCTCCTACCTCCCCCACCCCGCCGACCTCTACGTGCCAGCGGGAATGATCACACGATTCGGGCTCCGCACCGGGGATGAGATCCATGGCACGGTGCGCCCGCCGCGGGGCTGGCAGAAGTTTCTCGCCCTCGCGCAGATCGATGCCGTCAACGGTCTCCCGCCCGAGCAGGTGATCGGGCGCGCGTCCTTCGACACCCTCCGCCCCAAGTATCCCGACCAGCGGATCCGGCTCGAATCGCGAGCCGGGGGGATGTCGATGCGCCTCGCCGATCTCATTGCGCCCTTGGGCAAGGGGCAGCGTGGGCTCATCGTCGCACCGCCGCGCGCCGGCAAGACGATGCTGCTCCACCGGATGGCGAACGCGATCGCCGAGAACCATCCGGAGGTCGTGCTCTTCGTGCTCCTGATCGACGAGCGCCCCGAAGAGGTCACCGACTTCATCGCGAGCTGTCCGACCGCCGAGGTGGTGGCGTCGACCTTCGATGAGAAGCCGACCCGCCACGTGCAGGTGGCCGACATGGTGATCGAGAAGGCGAAGCGGCTGGTGGAGTCGGGGCGCGACGTGGTGATCCTCCTCGATTCGATCACGCGGCTCGCGCGCGCCCACAATGCGGTGACCCCGATGTCGGGGAAGATCCTCTCAGGGGGCGTGGACGCCAAGGCGCTCGAGAAACCGAAGCGCTTCTTCGGGGCCGCCCGACGGATCGACGGCGCGGGGTCGCTCACGATCGTCGCGACGGCGCTCGTGGGGACGGGGTCCCGGATGGACGAGGTGATCTTCGAGGAGTTCAAGGGGACCGGGAACATGGAGATCGTCCTCGATCGTGACATCGCGAACCGACGCGTCTATCCCGCCTTCGAGGTCAACAAGAGCGGGACGCGCAAGGAAGAGCTCCTCCTCACCGATACCGAGCGAAACCGGATCTTCCTCCTCCGACACTTCGTCGGGAGCATGGCCCCCGAGGACGCGACCCAGTTCATCATCCGCCGACTCTCGCAGACGGCGACGAACGAGGAGTTCTTCCAGCGGATGGCGGAAGGGCAGTGAGCGCCGCTGACGCGACGCCGTCCCCGAGCGCCCCGGCCGCGTGGCGACGCCGCTGGCTCGCGATCGATCTGGGTGACAAGCGGATCGGGCTCGCGACGACTGATGCGGCGGGGATGATCGCCTCGCCGGCCGGGTTCCTCCCGCGGCGTGAGGGGAAACGTCCCCCGTTGATGGCGTTGCTCGCGCGGGCCGACGCCCTCGGCGCCGAGGGGTTCGTGGTGGGGCTGCCGCTCGACCAGCAGGGGGAGGATCTCCCGCGGGCGGCGGAGGCGCGGCGCCTCGCGCACGAGCTCGCGACGCGCACGGGGCGACCGACCGAGTTGGTGGACGAGCGCTTCACGACGGCGGCGGCACATCGCGCGATCCAGGCGATGGCGGGATCGACGCGGGGGCGCAAAGGTGATGTGGATGCGCTCGCGGCGACGATCCTCCTGCAGCATGCGCTGCGCCTCTTCGAGCAGCGGACGACGCCCGCCGAGGCGCCGGATGTCTGACCGAGGCCCTGGGTTCTGCGGCCGGATCCGCCGGGGGCTCGCCCTCGGCGCGGTGGCGCTCGGCGCGGTTGGGTGCGCCACGATGGACGACACCACCGTGGAGCTGACGATCCGTCCCGGGTCGACCTTCCGCGAGGCAGCGGATTCCCTGCACGCGCATGGCGTGGTGCGCTTCCCGCGGCTCTTCGGCGCCTATGCCGCACGCCGCGGCCGCGATCGGAGCACCCGCTACGGCACCTACGTGATCCGACGCGGGGCGAGCTGGGAGGGGATCCTCCACGCGCTGCAGACCGGCGAAGGGATCATCAACCAGGTGACGATCCGCGAGGGGCTTCCGCTCTGGGAGTCGCTCCCGATCATCAGCGAGAAGCTCGCGCTCCCCCTCGATTCGCTCAAGGTCGCGGTGCGCGACACGATGCTGCTGCGGCGGCTCGGGGTGCCAGCGGGGACGACGACGGTGGAAGGGTATCTCTTCCCGGATACGTACGACTTCCCCTCGCAGGTGACGGCACGCTACGTGGTGGAGCAGATGGTCGCGCGGTTCGAGCAGCGGTGGGATCCCGCGTGGGATGTGCGGTTGCCGGCGCTCAAGATGACGCGCCATGAGGTGGTGACCCTGGCGTCGATCGTGGAGAAGGAGGTGCGGAAGGGGTCCGAGCGACCGACGGTGGCCGCGGTCTACCTCAACCGGCTGAAGGTCCGCATGGCGCTCCAGGCCGACCCCACGGTGCAGTACGCGATGAAGGTGCGCCCCGGGCGGGTGTTGTATCGCCACCTGACCGTCGATTCGCCGTACAACACCTACAAGTATCCCGGGCTCCCTCCCGGCCCGATCGCGGCGCCCGGGAGGGCGAGCCTCGAGGCGACCCTCTTCCCGGCGCAGGTCCCGTATCGGTTCTTCGTCGCACATCCGGACGGCCATCACGAGTTCCGCACGACCTACGAGGAACATCTCGAGGCGATCAGATACGTGCGGGAGGCCGCGCGACTCGATTCCTTGGCGCGACTCGATTCGATCGCACGCGCCGACAGTGCCCCGGAGATCGTCGAGCGGCCGTGAGCTGGGCGGCGGGCGCGACCGCGCCGCGATCAGTCCGCGAGGAGGTCGGCGCGCAGGAGGACGGAGTCGCGCAGATACTGATGCCGGATCTCGCTGCGCTGTCGCGTGGTCTCCACGTGGAGCATCACCCGCAGGCAGCGCGGGAGGGCGCCCGGCACCGCGAGCTCCTGGGCGCAGATCAACGGGATATCGGTCCACCCGAACATCCGCGCGGCGTGCGCGGGGAACTCGCTCGTGAGATCGGGGGTGGAGGTGAAGAGCGCGGAGATCACATCGGCGGGCGCGACGTCATTCTCGTCCAGGATCGCGGTGAGGAGCTCGAAGACGGCGGTCCGGATCTGCCCTGGCTCGTCGGCGGGGACGGTGATGGCGCCACGGATGGCGCGGACGGGGCGCGGAAGGTTGGGCAC
>JBMTXT010000068.1:0-10193 GCA_049453775.1 Gemmatimonadaceae bacterium
CCCCGTCCACCTCCACCTCGTCACGCCCTCGCCGGCACGCTGGGAGGCGACGCCCCCCGGGGGCCCGCCGCCAGGGGCGCGAGCGCGGGCCCGGCGATGGGGAGGAGGACGCCGAGATAGAGGAGGACCGCGAGGAGGAGGAGCCGCCACCCATCGCCGGTCCCCGCGGCTCGACGCTGCGCGATCGTCGTCCAGACGGAGGGACGCCGCCAGTGGGCGAAGACCCCACCCAGCACGACGAGGGCCGCGATCGGGGGGGCATAGAGGAGGACCGCCATGACGAGTTCCGCGCGACCCGGACCCACGGCGCCGACCCCGAGGGTGGACAGGGCGGTGCCGCCGAGCACGGGGCGCCACCGACGCCAGCTCAGGAGGAGGAGCGCGGGGGCCCGCCAGACGAAGGGGAGACGAGTGACCAGCGCGCTCCGCATCAATTGGCCCTCTCGACGATGGAGGGATCGGCGCCCGCGGCGTCGACCCCACGGACATAGCGCGACCGCAGCGCCGCCCCGCTCATCCCCGCGGGATCGAAGCGATCGTGAAAGCGTCCCTGCACGAGCAGGTGGATCTGTGCCGCCACCACGGCGAGGGAGTCGAGATGATGCGAGAGCATGAGGATCGCCGCCCCCTCGGCCGCTCGCATCCCGACCACCTGATGCAGCCGCCCCTGGGCGCTTGGATCGAGTCCCGCCTCGGGTTCGTCCAGGAGGACGAACGGGGTGCGTGGGACGAGGGCCATGGCGAGCTGCACCGCGCGCCACTGCCCCTTGGAGAGGGTGGCGACGCGGCGGTCGAGGAACGGGGTGATCTCGAGCACGCGGCAGAGCGGATCCTGGGGGATCGCCGCCGCGTCATCGCAATGGAGCGAGAGGAGGGCCCGAGGGGTCGCATGCTCCCACCCTCGGCCGCCATCCTCATGGAGGAAGCCGATGCCGTGCGTCTGCCGATGCGCCGCGGGTTCGATGCCATCGATGGTGATGGTCCCCGCCGTCGGGGCGGCGAACCCGAGGAGGAGCCGCCCGAGCGTCGACTTCCCTGCCCCGTTGGGCCCGGCGATCCCGATCACCTCGCCGCGGGCGATGGTCAGGGCGAGACCCGTGAGGATCGTGCGTGTCCCGATTCGGTACTCGACCCCACGGGCCTCGACCAGGGCGTCCATCAGCTCATCAGAAGCTTGAGAAGTGTCGCCGGCACGCAGAGGATGCCGTCAGCCCCGTATTTGGAGTAACAGAGCGCCTCGGCGTACCACGGGAGGTCCGCCACACACCGCACGAAGGCATCAGCCGAATTCTCGATGCACTTCACAAACAGCTCGGTCGGGGTGGGGGTGGGGGTCCTCCCCTGCGCCAGCAGGGGGCCGGCGGTGACGGGGAGGAGGAGGGTGCCTCGCGCGAGGCGTGGGACACGGACGAACTGGGTCATACGGTGCTCCGGATGGGAGGTGAGTGAGGGTCAGTCCAACCGGGAGAGGTCCACAGCCGCGGAGGGGGAAGGCATCCACTCCGCGAGCGACGGGGTGAGCATACCGCCGGTGCCGGAAGTGAGCATTACCAAAGGACCCCCACCGACATTATTCGAACGCACCCTGACCCCTGACCCCCTGATCCCTGACCCCTGACCCCTGATCCCTGCCCCTTACTGGTGGCCCCTCCCCTTGCCATCCGTTCATCCGGATGATAGGTTTTAGAGACAACCGATTCCGTGGCGATTTCGAGGCAACTTGCGGCCACGTAAAACATCCCGCTAAAGCGCCAGCCCGGTGCGCCTCGACGCCTCGGGCTTTCGTGCTTTCTGGAGTCTGCTGTGAGCTCTCTCGCCCTGCCCGTCCCCTTTCTCGTCTCCTTCGAGTTCTTCCCACCCAAGACGGCGGAGATGGAGGAGACGCTCTGGCGGTCGATCACCCGCCTCGCGCCGCTCAACCCGCGCTTCGTCTCGGTGACCTATGGCGCCGGCGGCTCGACCCGCGAGCGCACCCATCACACGGTCCGTCGCCTGATGACGGAGACCGCGCTCGTCCCGGCCGCGCACCTGACCTGCGTGGGGGCGACCCGCGCCGAGGTCGATGCCGTGGCGGATGACTACTGGGCGGTGGGGGTGCGGCAGATCGTCGCCCTGCGCGGCGATGTCCCGAACGGCACGGGCAGCTATACCCCGAACCCCGAGGGGTATGCCTACGCCGCGGATCTGGTCGCCGGACTCAAGCGGCGACACGACTTCGAGATCACCGTCGCCGCCTACCCCGAGACACACCCCGAGGCGCTCTCGCCGCAGGCCGACCTCGACAACCTGAAGCGGAAGATCGACGCCGGCGCCACGCGCGCGATCACGCAGATGTTCTTCGACAACTGGACCTACCTCCGCTACCTCGACCGCGTGCGGAAGGCGGGGATCACGATCCCGATCGTGCCGGGGATCATGCCGATCACGAACTTCACGCAGACGCGGAAGTTCGCGCAGGCCACGGGCGCGACGATCCCGGCGAGCATGGCGCAGGTCTTCGACGGACTCGACGGCGACCCGGAGACGCGGAAGCTGATCGCCGCGACCGTCGCCGCGGAGCAGTGCCAACAGCTCGCGCAGGCCGGCGTGACGGAGTTCCACTTCTATACGCTCAACCGCGCCGACCTCGCCTACGCGCTCTGCCACATCCTCGGCCTTCGTCCGCACCCCCGCACCCCCGCCGAAGGGTTGCGCGGGGAGGTCACCCCCCGATGAGCTCAGCCCCATTCACGCGCGTGACACGCAACGCCCGCCTCCACGACGAGGCGCGCGAGCAGATCCTCATCATCGACGGCGCGATGGGGACGATGGTGCAGCAGCACCGCCTCACCGAGGCCGACTACCGCGGCGCCCGCTTCGCCGACTGGCCACGTGACCTCCGCGGCAACAACGATCTCCTGATCCTCACCCGCCCCGACGTGATCGGTGGGATCCATCGCGCCTATCTCGAGGCGGGCGCGAACATCATCGAGACGAGCACCTTCAATGCCACGCGCATCGCGATGGCGGATTACGGGATGGAGGAGCTGGTCCGCGAGCTCAACGTCGAGGGCGCAGCGCTGGCCCGTCGCCTCTGCGACGAGTTCGAGGCGCAGGACGGACGCCCGCGCTGGGTCGCCGGCGTCCTCGGCCCCACGAACCGCACCGCGAGCATCTCCCCCGATGTGAACGACCCTGGGGCGCGCAATGTGACCTTCACCGAGCTCGTCTCGGCCTACGTGGAGGCGACCGAGGGGCTCCTCGATGGGGGCGCTGACCTGATCTTGATCGAGACGATCTTCGACACACTGAACGCCAAGGCGGCGATCTTCGCGGTCGAAGAGGTCTTCGCGGCGCGTGGACTCCGCGTGCCGATCATGATCTCCGGCACGATCACCGACGCCAGCGGGCGCACCCTCTCCGGTCAGACCACCGAGGCGTTCTGGACCTCGGTGATGCATGCGCGCCCCTTCAGCGTGGGGCTCAACTGCGCCCTCGGCGCCAAAGAGCTCCGCGCCTACGTGCAGGAGCTCTCGCGCATCGCCGACTGCCATGTCTCGGTGCACCCGAACGCGGGTCTCCCGAACGAGATGGGGGGCTACGACGAGACGCCAGGCTTCACCGCCGCGATCCTCAAGGAGTTCGCGGAATCGGGGCTCGTGAACATCGTCGGCGGCTGCTGCGGGACGACCCCCGACCACATCCGCGCGATCGCGAACGCGGTGCGCACCGTGACACCCCGCACGATCCCGACGCCCCCTCCGGTCCTGCGCCTCTCCGGCCTCGAACCCTTGGTCATCGGGCCTGACTCGAACTTCGTGAACGTCGGGGAGCGCACCAACGTCACCGGCTCCAAGAAGTTCGCGGACCTGATCCTCGGTGGGCACTACGACCAGGCACTCGAGGTCGCGCGGCAGCAGGTCGAGGCGGGGGCCGTGGTCATCGACATCAACTTCGACGAGGGGATGCTCGACGCCGAGGCCGCGATGACGCGGTTCTTGAATCTCGTAGCGACGGAGCCGGGGATCGCGAAGGTCCCGATCATGATCGACTCCTCCAAATGGCAGGTGATCGAGGCGGGGCTCCGCTGCGTGCAGGGGAAGTCGATCGTGAACTCGATCTCCCTCAAGGAGGGGGAGGCGGCCTTCCTGCGGCAGGCGACGCTCGTCCGCCGGTACGGCGCCGCGGTGATCGTGATGGCGTTCGACGAGCAGGGGCAGGCCGACACCGTCGAGCGGAAGGTCGCGATCTGTGAGCGGGCGTACCGCCTCCTCGTCGACGTCGTCGGCTTCCCGCCCGAAGACATCATCTTCGACCCGAACATCTTCGCGGTCGCCACCGGCATTGAGGAGCATGACCGCTACGCGCTCGCCTTCATCGAGGCGACGCGCGAGATCAAGGCGCGCTGCCCGCACGCCCGCATCTCGGGCGGGGTGAGCAACGTCTCCTTCTCCTTCCGCGGGAACAACGCCGTCCGTGAGGCGATCCACTCAGTCTTCCTCTATCACGCCGTGAAGGCGGGGATGGACATGGGGATCGTGAACGCGGGGGCCCTGGTGATCTACGAGGACATCCCCGCCGATCTCCGCGAGCGGGTGGAGGATGTGATTCTCGCACGGCGCCCCGATGCGACTGAGCGTCTTCTCGCCGTCGCGGACGAGGCCAAGGGCCAGGCACAGAAGAAGAAGGTCGACCTCTCCTGGCGTGAGGCGCCGGTGAACGAGCGGCTGACGCACGCCCTCGTGCATGGGATCGCCGAGTTCGTGGTGGAGGACACCGAGGAGGCGCGCCATCTGTACGACCGGCCGATCGAGGTGATCGAGGGGCCGCTGATGCAGGGGATGAACGTCGTCGGCGACCTCTTCGGCGCGGGGAAGATGTTCCTCCCGCAGGTGGTGAAGTCGGCGCGCGTGATGAAGCGGGCCGTCGCCCATCTCATCCCGTACATCGAGGCCGAACAGGCCGCGGCCGGGGGCGAGCGTCAGGCGAAGGGGAAGGTCCTCCTCGCCACGGTGAAGGGGGACGTGCACGACATCGGGAAGAACATCGTCGGGGTCGTGCTCCAGTGTAACAACTTCGAAGTGATCGACCTCGGCGTGATGGTGCCGGCGGCGAAGATCCTCGAGGCGGCGCGCGCACATGACGTCGACATCATCGGCCTCTCGGGGCTGATCACCCCCTCCCTCGAGGAGATGGCCTTCCTCGCGAGCGAGCTCGAGCGTGAGGGGTGGGATGTGCCGCTCCTGATCGGTGGGGCGACGACCTCCAAGGTGCATACCGCGGTGAAGATCGCGCCCAACTACTCCGCGCCGGTCGTCCATGTGCTCGATGCCTCGCGTGCGGTGGGTGTGGCGGGGAGCCTGCTGAGCGAAGGACTCCGTGAGAGCTTCGTCGCGGAGGTGAAGACTGAGTATCAACAGGTGCGCGAGGCGCGAGCCGCACGGCAGAACGACGCCCCCCGCCAGCGGCTCGAGGAGGCGCGCGCGAACAAGGTCGCGCTCTCATGGGAGGGGATCACCCCGCCCCGCCCGAGCTTCGAGGGGGTGCGGGTCTTCGACGACGTACCGCTCTCGGAGTTGGTCCCGCGCATCGACTGGACCCCCTTCTTCCAGACCTGGGAGCTCGCGGGCTCCTATCCCGCAATCCTCGACGACCCCGTGGTAGGCGAGGCGGCCCGGAATCTCTGGCGCGATGCGCAGGCGATGCTCACCAAGATCGTCGACGAGAAATGGCTCACCGCGCGTGCCGTGGTCGGCTTCTTTGCGGCCTACTCCGATGGGAAGGAGGACATCATCCTGCCCAGTCGCGGCGTGACGGTGCACTCCATTCGCCAGCAGATGGTGAAGAAGGACGGCCGTCCGAACGTCGCGCTCGCCGACTTCGTCGCACCCAAGAGCGCGGAGGTCACCGACTGGCTCGGAGCCTTCGTCGTCACCACGGGGGTGGGGCTCGATGAGCGGGTCTCCGCCTTCGAGGCGGCGCACGACGACTACTCCTCCATCCTCCTCAAGGCGCTGGCAGACCGGCTCGCCGAGGCGTTCGCCGAGCGGATGCATGAGCGGGTGCGTCGCGAGCTCTGGGGCTACGCGCCGAACGAGGCGCTCGACAACCAGGCGCTCATCCGTGAGCAGTACCAGGGGATCCGGCCGGCGCCGGGATACCCCGCCTGCCCCGATCACACCGAGAAGCGGACGCTCTTCGACCTCCTCGATGCGGAGCAGAACGTCGGCGTGCACCTCACTGAGAGCTTCGCGATGCTCCCCGCCTCAGCGGTCTCGGGATGGTACTTCTGGCACCCCGAGGCCAAATACTTCGGCGTCGGGAAGATCGAGAAGGACCAGGTGGAGTCGTACGCGGCGCGGAAGGGGATGGAGCTCCCGACGGCGGAGCGGTGGCTCGCGCCGATCCTGAACTACGACCCGGTACGCCGCTAGATTTCGGGGGCAGTCGAGCGTTTCCCCCCAACCGTGGTGTCCGATGTCGCGTCCCACCGTCGCTCCCGAACTCGCCCGCCCCGCGCTCACCATGCTCTCTGACGACGAACTCGCCTTCCGCGATGCGGTGGCGGAGTTCGCGCGGGGGGAGGTCGCCCCTCGTGTGCAGGTGATGGAGGAGGCCGGAAAGCTCGACCCCGCCCTGATCTCAGCGTACTTCGAGATGGGGCTGATGGGGATCCAGGCCCCTGAGGCGCATGGCGGAGCGGCGGGTTCGGTGATGATGGTGACGCTCGCCGTGGAGGAAATCAGCAAGGTCGACGCCGCCGCCGCGATCATGGTCGACGTGCAGAACACCCTCGTCGCGCACCCACTTCTCTCGGCGGGCACCCAGGAGCAGCTCGCGCGGTGGATGCCGCGGCTCTGCGCTGGCACGGTGGGGGCCTACGCGCTCTCCGAGGCAGGGAGTGGTTCCGATGCCTTCGCGCTCCAGACGCGTGCGACCAAGGTGGAGGGCGGATGGTCCCTCACCGGTCGGAAGCTCTGGATCACGAATGGCGCCGAGGCGGGGCTCTACATCGTCTTCGCGACGGTCGACCCGAGCAAGGGATATAAGGGGATCACCGCCTTCGTCGTGGAACGTGAGGCCAAGGGGTTCTCGGTGGGGAAGAAGGAGCGGAAGCTCGGGATCCGTGCCTCGAGCACCACCGAGCTGATCCTCGACGGGGTCTTCGTCCCCGATGCCGATGTCTTGGGTCCGGTCGGTCAGGGGTACAAGATCGCGATCGAGACGCTGAACGAGGGGCGGATCGGGATCGGCGCGCAGATGATTGGCAATGCACAGGGCGCCCTCGATGCGGCGGTCGCCTATCTCAAGGAGCGTACCCAGTTCGGGAAGCCCCTCGCCGAGTTCCAGGGGATCCAGTTCCAGGTCGCGCAGGCGGCGACCGAGCTCGAGGCCGCGCGCCTCATGGTGTACAACGCGGCTCGGCTCCGCGACGCCGGGCATGACATCGCGCAGGTGGGAGCGATGGCGAAGCTCTACTCCTCGCAGGTCTGCGAGCGCGTCACCTCGTTATCCGTCGAGCTCTTCGGCGGCTATGGCTACACCACCGATTATCCGGTGGAGAAGTTCTATCGCGACGCGAAGATCGGTACGATCTACGAGGGGACGAGCAACATGCAGCTCCAGACGATCGCGAAGGGGATCCTCAAGTAGATGCCGAGGACGGTTGCTCGCTCGGTCGTGTTGGATGCGCCGGCGGAGCAGATTTGGGAGGCGGTGAAGACACCGGCCGCCTTTCGGTTTGTCTCCCGCGGGCTGGTGCGCATCGTCGGACTCGCCGCCCGCGAGACCCCTTGGCGCGAAGGAGAGACCGTGCGGGGCCTCCTCCTCGTCTTCGACCTGCTTCCGGTCTCTATCCATCACCTCACCGTCGTGCGGATGGACGAGGGGCGGCGTGAGCTGCACTCCGACGAGCGTGGGGGGATGATCCGTCGGTGGCGACATATCATCCGCGTGACCCCGATCGATGCGGTGCGGTGTCGCTACGAGGATATCGTCGAGATCGATGCCGGATGGATGACCGGGATCGTGGTCGCCTTTGCCGACTGGTTCTACGGGATCAGGCAGCGGCGCTGGCAGGTCCTCGCACGATCGCTCGCAACGCCTCGCACTTAGCGATCCTCGAGGATCTCTCGGACATCCGGATCGAGCTGCCCCGCCGCGCGATCGCGCGTGAGCCATGAGACGCCAAGGAACACCAGAAGCGACGTCACGAGGGTGATGCCTGTGACGGTGATCCCCTGCGGCACGGTGAACCGCTTGGACCAGACGAGCCACTCGAGTCCGACGGTGAGGGTGAGTCCCGTGGCGATCGAGGCCAGCGCCCCCTCGCGTGTGGCGCCGGTCCAGTTGAGCCCGACGGCGAGCGCAGGGACGAGGGTCGAGGCGAAGAGGCCGTAGCCCAAGATCCCCAGGAAGGCGACGAGGAGCCCGGCCTGCTGCGCCAAGTACGCGGCGAGGACCGCGATCACCACGGTCCAAGCGCGCCCGACCATGAGCTGCCGGACCGGCTCGCGCCCCAGCGCGCGCGGCAGATCGTGCGTGAGCGCCGCGGCGCCGATGCTCAAGAACGAGTTCACCGTGCTCATGATCGCCGCGGCGACGCCGGCGAAGACGAGCGCCGAGAGAAAGACGGGGACGAAGCGCAGGAGGAACTGCGGGGTCGCTTCGTCAGGGGATGCGAGGGCCGGCATCTCCCCGCGGATCACGAGCGCCTTCACCGCGACCCCGACGGAGAATAAGAGGAGCTGCGCGAGGACCATCGCGACCGTCATGAGGACCGGGTACCACTTGAGTCGCGCGAGGTCGCGGAGCATGTAGTACTTGTGCGCGATCTGCGGCTGCCCGAGTGACCCGACCGCGAAGACGAAGAAGAACGAGAGCGCGACCATCGGCCCGCGCGCGCCCCACGGACCAAGCAACGTAGGATCCGCCGCCTCGATGGTCCTCGTGATGGCGACAAGCCCACCACCGGCGTCGATCGCGAAGACGAAGACCGCGGTCGAGGCGATCGCCATCACGAGCCCCTGAAAGACATCGGTGTAGATCCCCGCGAGGATCCCCCCACTCACCGAGTAGGCGAGGGTGACCGCCGTCCCGATCCAGATCCCCGTCCCAAGCCCCGTCGCGAAGAGCGCATCGATCACCACCCCAAGGGCGAGCGCATTCGTCGCGAGATAGCCGACGACCCCGGCGAGGATCGCGACGGCACTCAGCCCCTGCGTGGCGGGGGAGCGATAGCGCGCCGCCAACGCATCGGGGACGGTGAGGAGCTTCCGCGCACTCCCCAGGCGATGCATCCGCTTGCCGAGCACCCAGGCACCGAGCGTGTTCGTCACCCCTGCGGGAAGGATGAGGAAGATCGCCGTCATCCCGACGCTGTAGACGAGCCCCGTCCCGCCGATGAAGGCGAACCCGCTGAGCGTGGACGCCATCGCGGCGATGGCGAAGGGGACGAGCCCGACCTCACGCCCCGCGACGAAGAAGTCATCGGCGGTGCGCGTCCGCCGCGCAGCCCAGACCGCGATCGCCGCGCAGATCGCGAAGTAGGCGAGCCCGACGAGCTCACGCATCGAGGCGGCGCGCCCCCCGGGGCATCACCTCGGCGTCGAAGGCGCGCGCATACGCGATGGGGAGCACGACCAGCGGGAGCGCGCCGACGACGAGCAAAAGGATCGCCGTGAGGCGCGGCAGCCCGAGGAGGAGTGGCCCGCCGGCGACCGGCGCGGGCATGAGCAACACGCTCACGAACCCGACCGCCATCGCGCCGAAGACCCATCGGATCGTGCGCGCGAGCGCCGGGGTCTCACCTCCGGCGCGGACGATGGCGAGCCGCGCGATCCCCGCGAGCACCGCCGTGGTCCCTAGCGCCATCAGGATCGGGACGAGGGGCGACGTGAGGCCGAGGAGGACCCCGACGTACGCCCCGACGATGCCGAGGAGTCCCGCGACGAGTAGCGCGATCACATCCCGGCGCGGGCCGAGCCGATCAATCCATTGAAGACGAGCTTAAAGGTCCCGTGCGGCTGGGCACGGAAGAGGGCCTCGGGGCCGATGAGCCGAACCATACCACGCCCGACCCGCGCATCGGCCGCCGCAACCCCACCTTCGAGATAGTTTTGCCCCCAGGCCCACCCGCTCTTGAGCGGTGAGACCGTATCGAACCCGACGCGCGGCCGCCCGCCGCGCGCCGCCGCAGCCGGGGCCCGCCGGAC
>JBMTXT010000069.1:0-10044 GCA_049453775.1 Gemmatimonadaceae bacterium
CTCCTGGACCGCCTCGAGCCGCCCCCGCTTCACGCTCTCGGGGACATCATCGGCGAGCGCCGCGGCGCGCGTCCCCTCTTGGGGGGAGTAGGTGAAGACCCCCACCCGCTCGAACTCGATCTCCCGCAGGAAGTCGAGGAGCTGGGCCACATCGTCTGTCGTCTCCCCCGGGAATCCGACGATGCAGGTCGTGCGGATCGCCACCCCGGGCACCGCCTCACGGAAGCGCGCGACCTTCTCGCGGATCGTCCGCTGGCGCTCCGGGCGCCGCATCCGCTCGAGGACCGCATCGGAGGCATGCTGGATCGGCATGTCGAGGTACCGCACGATGCGCGGCTGCGCCGCGAGCACCTCGAGCAAGCGCGGCGTGATCCCCGTGGAGTAGAGGTACATGTTGCGGAACCAGGGGACCGAGGTCTCATGTACGAGCGCCTCGAGGAGCTCAGGGAGCCGGACCCCATCCCGGCGATCGCGGCCGTAATGCGCGAGGTCCTGCGCGACGAGGTTCACCTCGCGCGCCCCCTGCAACTCGAGGAGCTGCGCCTCGCGCACGATCTCATCGAGCGCGAACGACCGATGCTTCCCGCGCATGAGCGGGATCGCGCAGAAGGCGCACCCATGATCGCACCCTTCGCTGACCTTGAGGTAGCGCACGAAGGGGGTGTCCCCCGCATACACGCGCTGGCCCGGATGGACCGTCACCGGGTCGCCGATCAGCCCGCGCGCCTGGAGCAAGGGGACGAGCCGCTCGGACTCAGAGGCGCCGAGGAAGAGGTCGACCTCGGGGAGCGCCTCGACCAATTCATCCTTGTGCCGCTCCACCATGCAGCCGACGGCGACGACCGCGGTCGCGCTCCCCTCCCCCTTCAATCGCCCCGCCGCGACGATCGCGTCGATCGACTCCCGCTTCGCGGCATCGATGAACCCGCAGGTGTTGACGATGATCACCTCGGCGTCCTCCGCCTCGGTGACCTGCACCCCGCCATGGTCGATCAGCTGCGCCCGATAGCGCTCCGAGTCGACGGTGTTCTTATCGCATCCGAGCGTGACGACCTGGAATCTCACCGATAGTTCCCGAACTGCAGCTGGACCCCGAAGTCCTCACCGCGCAGGAACCCCATCACCGTCTGCAACTCATCACGGCTCGGCGAGACGACGCGCACGGTGTCGCCCTGGATGGAGGCTTGGACCTTCTTGAACTTCTGCGCCTTGATGGCGGCCACGACCTTCTTGCAGGTCTCCCCGTCGAGCGACTGCTTGAGGGTGATGACACGACGCCAGGTGTCACCGCCCGCCTGCGACGGCTCGCCGGCGTCGAGATTCTTCACCGGGACGCCCCGCTTGATGAGCTTGGACTGCACGATGTCCCACATCGCGCGCAGCCGCATGTCGGTGTCGGTGGCGAGGGTGATCGTCCCCTCCCCGCGCGCGAAGTCGACCGTCGCGAGCTTCGCGTCCTTGAAGTCGTACCGCTGGGCGATCTCCTTGGCCGCCTGATTGACGGCGTTGTCGACCTCCTGGAGGTCAACGGCGGTCGTGATATCGAACGAGGCGTCTTTGGACATCCTCGAAAGTTAGTCGCCCAGATAGCTCTCCAGCGAGCGGGCGCGGGAGACGTGCCGGAGCCGCGAGAGGGCCTTCTCCTTGATCTGGCGGACCCGCTCCCGGGTGATGTTGAGGACCGCCCCGATCTGCTCCAAGGTCATCGGCTCTGCCCCATCGAGCCCGAAGTAGAGCCGGAGGATCTTCGCCTCCCGTTCCTTGAGGCCGGCGAGCGCCTGCTGCACCGACTCCATCAGCGCCCCCTCGATCACCTCATCCTCAGGATTGGCATGCGTGGTGTCGGCGATGTAATCGAGGAGCCGGTTGTCCTCCCCCGGCGCCATCGGCGCATCGAGGGAGACGTGGGCCTGGGAGATCGCCATCGACTTGGCGACCTCCTCCTCACTCAATTCCATCCCCTCGGCGATCTCAGCGTGGGTCGCCTCCCGCCCCAGCTCCTGCAACAGGGCGTTGGCGCGTTTCCCGATCCGGTGAATCTCCCCCGCCCGGTTGAGCGGGACGCGCACGATGCGGCTCTGCTCGGCGAGGGCCTGCAGGATCGCCTGCCGGATCCACCAGACGGCGTAGGAGATGAACTTGATCCCCTTGGTCTCATCGAACTTATGCGCGGCCCGGATGAGGCCGAGGTTCCCCTCATTGATGAGATCGGAGAGGGAGACCCCCTGATTCTGGTACTTCTTGGCGACCGAGACGACGAAGCGGAGGTTGGCCCGGACGAGGCAATCGAGGGCCTCTTGGTCGTTCACGCGGATGCGCTGCGCCAGCAGGACTTCCTCCTCACGCGTGATCAGCGGATAGGCGCTGATGTCGCGCAGATACTGGTCGAGCGATCCTTCATCGTGCGAACGGCGCTTGTGCAACCGGGCAGTACGTCTCACGCAGTGCGTCTCCGGGGGGGCGGCGAACGGACCTATGGTCAGAATGTGCAGTGCGGACCAAACGGAGGGAAGCACCCCTCCCCAACCCTACCCCACCCCCCAGGGACGCATCACCGCACGAGGGATCCGAGGCGCTCCCACCGGATGCGGGAGGTCCAATCGGCCTGGCGGGTGCTGTCCGGCCGCAGACTGAAATACACGAGCACCGGCGCCCCTCGGATCAGGGAATCGGGGACGAAGCCCCAGTAGCGCGAGTCGAGCGAGTTGTCGCGATTGTCGCCGAGGACAAAGTAATGTCCCGTCGGCACGACGAGGGGTCCCCATTCATCGCGGGAGGGGAGGTAGTGCGCGGCATCGGCGGTCGGGGCGAGATGCTCGCGCTGCCAGAGGAAGTCGAGGGCGAGCCCATCGTGCGCCTCAGGGCGCTGCTGCGCATAGCGCTCCTCGAGCCCCACCCCATTTCGCCAGAGTGTCCCGCGCCGCATCGCGAGGGTGTCCCCCGGGAGCCCGACGAGTCGCTTCACGAAGTACTTGCGCGGATCCTCGGGCCAGCGGAAGACCACGACATCGCCATGCCGTGGTGCGCGGATCGCCGGAAGATGCCGCTTCACCACCGGCACCTCGGCCCCGTAGAGGAGCTTGTTCACCAGGAGGAAGTCGCCGACGAGGAGCGTGCCCTCCATCGACCCACTCGGGATCCGGAAGGCCTCCACCACCAGCGCGCGCACCAGCACGAAGACGACCACGACGACCTGGAGGGACTTGAGTCCCTCCCAGATCGCTCGCCCGACCCGTCGGGCGCGTGGCCACCGCGGCGCCATCATCAGTAGTTGTCGATCTGCGCGCGCTGGAGGGTCCCGCTGTAGTCGACGTAGCCGACCTTGGTCTCCGAATAGAACTCGTAGACCTCCCAGCCCCCCTCCCGGTGCCCATTGCCCGTCTGCTTCACGCCGCCAAAGGGGAGATGCGCCTCGGCGCCGATGGTCGGGGCGTTCACATAGGTGATCCCGTTGTCGAGCTCCTGCATCGCGCGGAAGGCGAGGTTCACATCCTGCGTGTAGAGCGAGCTCGAGAGCCCGTACTTCACCCCGTTGTTCACGTGGAACGCCTCCTCGGCGTCCGCGACGCGGAGCACTGAGAGCACTGGACCGAAGATCTCCTCCTGCGCGACCCGCATCTCGGGGCGGACTCCGGTGAGGATCGTCGGCTGGAAGAAGGTCCCATGCTCGAGACCGGCGCCGGTCGCCCGCGCGCCACCGAGGGCGAGCGTCGCCCCCTCGCGCTGCCCGATCTCCACATACGACGCGATCTTGGCGAGGCTCTCCTCGTGGATCACCGGCCCGACATCGGTCCCCGCCTTGCGGCCGTCACCCAAGCGCAGCGTCTTGGCGCGCGCGATGAGGCGGTCCATGAAGGCATCGTGGATCCCATCCTGCAGGATCAGGCGGCTCGTGGCGGTACACCGCTGCCCCGTGGTCCCGAAGGCGCCCCAGAGCACGCCGTCGAGCGCGAGATCGAGGTTCGCATCGTCCAGCACGATCTGCGCGTTCTTCCCCCCCATCTCGAGGGAGAGGCGTTTGTGCATCCGCCCACAGACCTCACCGACCTTGCTCCCCGTCTCGGTGGAGCCGGTGAAGGAGATGAGGGGGATCTGCGGGTGGGCGACCATCGCGGCCCCGACCTCGCCATCGCCATGCAGGAGCTGGATCACCTCGGGGGGGAGCCCCGCCTCGAGGAGGATCTCGACGAGCACGTGCCCGGTGTGCGGGACATCCTCCCCCGGCTTGAAGATCACCGCGTTCCCGCAGACGAGCGCGGGGAACATCTTCCAGGTGGGGATCGCGAGCGGGAAGTTGAACGGGGTGATGAGCCCCGCGATCCCGATCGGGCGACGGAAGCTCATCGCCCACTTGTCGCGCAGCTCACTGGGGACCGTGTGCCCGAAGAGGCGACGTCCCTCCACCGCCGCGTAATACGCGGTGTCGATCCCCTCCTGCACATCGCCGCGCGTCTCCGAGAGCGGCTTCCCCATCTCCCGCGTCATGAGGTCGGCGAGCTCCTCCTTGCGCGCGCTGAGCAGGTCCCCGACCCGCCGGAGCACATCCCCGCGGGCCGGCGCCGGCGTGCGGCGCCACCGCTCGAAACCGCGGGTGGCGGAGGCGACGGCACGCTCGACATCGGCGGCCCCGGAGCGGGGAAAGTGCCCGATGCAATCGCGCGTGTCGGCGGGGTTGCGGTTCTCGAAGGTCTGACCGGAGGCGGCGCTGACCCACTCGCCGCCGATGAAGTTGTGGAAGGTCGTCATGGCGTGAAGTTAGTGATCTCGGGTGATCCCGTGGCGTTCGAGCTTGGCATACAGGTTAGAGCGCGGCATCTCGAGGGCCCGCGCCGTCTCGGCGACGTTCCAGTCGTGGCGCCGCAGATGGTGGAGCAGGAAGGTGCGTTCGGCGGTACGCTTGAACTCCTCCCAGGTCCGGGCGCCTTCGAGGGGCCCGAGCCCGCCGCCGATCTCTGGAGGGCGTCCGGCCACGAGCCGATCGATGTCCGCGACGGTGATCCGCGGCCCCACGGAGAGGATGAGGAGCCGCTCGATCGTGTTCCGGAGCTCGCGCACATTCCCCGGCCAGTCGAGCGCCATCAGCCGCTCGAGCGCCATCGCGTCGATGGGGCGCGGCGTCATCCCCGCCTCCGTCGCCAGGCGCTCGACGAAGTGCGTGACGAGCATCGGGATGTCCTCGCGGCGCTCGCGCAGCGCGGGAACGGTGAGGGGGACGACGTTGAGCCGATAGAAGAGGTCCTCACGGAAGCGGCCCGCCGCGATCTCCTCCTCGAGCCGCTTGTTCGTCGCCGCGAGCACGCGCACATCGACGGTGCGGCTCGTGCGCCCCCCGATCCGGGTGACCGCGCCATCCTCGAGGACGCGCAGCACCTTGGCCTGGGCCGCGAGCGACATGTCCCCGATCTCATCGAGGAAGAGGGTGCCCCCATCGGCGAGCTCGAACTTGCCGGGGCGATCCTGCACCGCCCCCGTGAAGGAGCCCTTCATATGACCGAAGAGCTCACTCTCGATCAGTTCCCCAGGGATCGCCGCGCAGTTCACCTCGATGAACGGCGCCGCGGCGCGCGGCGACTTGGCATGCAGGGCCCGCGCGACCAACTCCTTCCCCGTCCCATTCTCCCCGGTGATCAACACCCGCGCCCCGGTGGTCGCCACCCGTTCGATCTGCGCGACGAGGGCGCGCATCGGTGCCGACGCCCCGACGATCGCCCCATGCCGTTCCACATGCGCGCGCAGCCGCGCATTCTCCTCGCGCAGGGCGAGATGCCCGATCGCATTGCGGATCGTGACGAGGATCCGATCGGTATCGAGGGGCTTCTCGAGGATGTCATAGGCGCCGCGCTGGGTCGCCTCGACGGCATCCCGGAGCGTCGCGTGCCCCGAGATCATGACCACCACCGCCTCCGGGTCGGCCGCCCGCAGCCGCGAGAGGGTCTCGAGTCCATCGATCCCCGCCATCTTCACATCGAGCAGGACGAGCCGCGGTGCCCACGTTCCATAGGTGGCGAGCGCCTCGAGCCCACTCGCGACGGCGCGCACCGCATAGCCCTCGTACTCCAGCAGCTGCGTGAGCGCGTCGCGGACGCCTGGCTCGTCGTCGACCACGAGGAGGCGGACACTCACCCGCGGGCCCTCACCACCACCCGATCGCCCATCACCTCGATCGCGACGATCGTCCGCCCCTGGTCCGCCACCGGGGCGGGGCGAAGCGCCGGGAGGCGCTCCCGAAGTGCGCGCTCGATCGCAGGCCACTGCGCGTGGATCACGGCGCCGAGGATGAGGAAGACGAGGGCGGAGACGATCCGACCGATGCAGCCGAACATCAGACCTCCTCGCCGGTCACACCGGCTAGGATGTTGAGCGCGCCCGAGCGAAAGCCTTGGCACTCCACCTCAGCGAAGCCGGCCGCGCGCACCGCGGCGTCGAGCAGCTCCCGCGCCGGCGCCACCGACCAGTGCGCCAGCTCCTCCGGATCGAGCTCGACGCGCGCCCGGTCCCCGAAATAGCGCACACGCAGATTCCCATGGATCCCGAGCGCGCGCACCGCCGCCTCCGCGGTCTCCACCACCCGAAGGCGCAACGGGGTGACCTCGGTCCCATAGGGGAGCCGCGAGGAGAGACAGGGCGAGGCGGGTTGGTCCCAGGTGGGGATCCCGCGCGCGGCCGAGGCCGCCCGGATCTCCCCCTTCGTGAACCCCAGCTCTGCGAGCGGGGACCGCACGCCCTGCTCCGCCGCCGCGCGCGCCCCCGGGCGATGCGCATGTCGATCATCGGCATTGGTGCCATCCACGACCACGGCGAGCCCCTGCGCACGAGCGATCGGCGTGAGACGCGTCCAGAGTTCGGATTTGCAGAAGTAGCAGCGGTTGGTCGGGTTCGCGGCGTACCGCGGGTCGGCGAGTTCGTCGGTGTCGACCTCCTGCACCGGGATCCCGAATCGATCGGCGACGGCCCGCGCCTTCTCCCACTGCACCGCCGGATAGGAGGCGCTGCGCCCGATGACGGCGAGACACCGCGCCGGGCCCACCGCCTCGAGCGCCACGCAGGCGAGATAGGCGGAGTCGACCCCGCCGGAGAACCCGATGAGGACCGAGCCCTGTGCCCGGAACCAGTCGAGGAGGCGCCCCTCCTTTTCCATGGCCGACTGCCGCGATTCCATGTCGGAAAGTTACACGGGCCGCTGCTCCACCGGCTTATAGAAGAAGGCCTCGGCGACGTGATCGGGGTGGACCGCATCGGCCCCCGCGAGATCGGCCACGGTCTGTGCCACACGGATCGTGCGGTGGAAGGCGCGGGCCGAGAGGCGGAGCTGCTCGGCCATCTCGCGCAGCAGGGTCCGCGCCGCCGGGACGATCGCCCCCTCGGTGAGGAGCCACCGCCCTGGCACCTCGGCGTTCCAGCGCACCGCCGGGAGCGCCGCATACCGCGCGGTCTGACGGGCCCGCGCCGCAGCGACCCGTGCCCGGATGCTGGCACTCGATTCCGCCGGCGCGGAGCGGTCGAGGTCCTGCAGCGAGACCGCGCCGACCCGGACCTCCAGATCGATGCGATCGGCGAGGGGGCCGGAGAGCCGCGCGCGGTAGCGGGCGACCTCACTCGCGGAACAACGGCACGGGGCCCCCGGCTCACCCTCGAACCCACAGGGACAGGGGTTCGCCGCGCCCAGCAGGAGGAAGCGCGACGGGAACCCGATCGACTGGGCGGCGCGCGCGATGACGACGCGTCCATCCTCGAGGGGCTGGCGCATCGCGTCGAGCACGGAGCGCGGGAGTTCGAGGAGCTCATCGAGGAAGAGGACCCCGCGGTGCGCGAGACTGACCTCCCCGGGTCGCGGCCCCGGTCCCCCGCCGATGAGTCCGGCGAGGGAGACGGTGTGGTGCGGCGCGCGGAAGGGCGGCACGCGCGTCGGAGCGGCGCCCGGCGGGAGCACGCCCCCGACGGAGTGGATGGCGACGACATCGCGCAGCGCCTCGTCGTCGAGCGGGGGCAGGATGGAGGGGAGCCGACGCGCGAGCATCGTCTTCCCCGTGCCCGGAGGACCGATCATGAGGGCGTTGTGTCCGCCGGCGGCCGCGATCTCGAGGATGCGTTTGGGTGCGACCTGCCCGACGACCTCCGCGAAGTCGGGGCCCGACGGCGGGGGCACCACGCCGGTGAGTGGATCGCGATCGACGGTGGGGAGCTGACGTCTCGTGAGCGCCAAGACGAGCGCCGAGAGATCGGTGGTGGGGGCGAGGGGGATGCCACGCATCAGTGCCGCTTCGTCGATGTTCGCGGCGGGGAGGGCCAGGGCGCGGGCCCCGGTCGCGCCCGCCGCCCGGGCGCGGGGAAGCGCACCGCGCATGGGCCGCACCGCCCCCACGAGCCCCAGTTCACCGGCGAACCAGATCCCGTCCACGGCCGTCGCCGCGAGTTGCCCACTCGCGACTAGGACGGCGATGGCGATCGGGAGATCGAAGGCCGTCCCCTCCTTGCGCAGGTCGGCGGGCGAGAGATTGATGGTCCACCGTCGTGGGGGGAGCATGAATCCGGCATTCACCAGCGCAGCGCCGACGCGATCGCGGGCCTCCTTCACACTGCCCGAGGGAAGCCCGACCATCGTCCACCCGGGGAGCCCGGGCGCGGCGTCGACCTCGACGGTGACCGGCGCCGCCTCGACACCGAGGACCGCCCCACTGCGAATCGCGGCTAGCATACCGCGAGGATGGCACCGGGGACCTCGATGGCCATCATCGATCGCACGCAGGCCGTGCCCTGCTACCCCCGTCCTACCGTGCCGCGATAGGTTCCGTTGATGCGTCTCCCTCTCGTCCTCGCACTCGCGCTCACCGTCGCCCACGCGCCGGTCATCCTCCCGGCACAGACGATGGGCGCCTATCTCGCCGATCGGATCGATCAGGCCCCGCTCCCGATGACCGATCGGGTCACCGATCCCCAGGGGACGACCTACCTCGTCGAGTTCGACCGGCTGGTCCTCTCGCTTCGGAACGGCAACCGCTTCCGGGCGGTGGTGCGCTTTCGGCGCACGCTGACCTCGGTCGGGGGATCGACGCGCACCCTCGCACGCTCCACCCCGGTGCAATCGATGACCGTGAACGGGACCTATGCGGTCGTGGGGCGCGCGATCCGCTTCACCCCCGATCCCAGCGCCGACACGCAGGGGCTACAGATGCTCGACGGCACCGTCGAGTCGACCAGTCGGATCACCGTCCCCTTCGACTACCGCAACGGCGCGGTGACGCGCCGTCGCGTCCTCCGACTCACCCACGCGCCGAACATCCTATGATCTCGCGTCGTCTCGCCTCGCCTCTGTCCGCCCCGCGTCCCCTCGTCTCGCGGGCCCTGATCGCGGCGGTGGTCCTCCTCGGCGCGACCGGGTGCGCTACCCTGCGCGGCCCTGTCGTCCCCCCGCCGCCCCCGCCGATCACCCCCCCGATGCTCGCGGCCTCGGATTCCTTCCTCGTGCGGATGGAGACCTCGAAGGGGGCAATGGATCTCATGGTACGCACCGCCTGGGCGCCGCGCGGGGCCGGCCAACTCGGCGAACTCGTGCTCAACGCGTACTACGACGGCGGACGCTTCTTCCGCGTCCTTCCTGGCTTCGTGGTGCAGTGGGGGCTCGCCGCCGATCCGGCGACGACCGCCACCTGGCTCCCACGCCGCATCCCGGATGATCCGGTGCGGGAGACGAATCGCCGCGGGACGGTCACCTACGCGATGGGGGGACGCGACACGCGCACTACGCAGCTCTTCATCAACCTGCGCGACAACGCCCGGCTCGATGGGATGGGGTTCGCCCCGGTCGGCGAGATCGTCGCGGGACTCGCCGTCGTCGATTCGCTCTATGCGGGCTACGGCGAGGGCGCTCCCATGGGGAAAGGTCCGGCACAGGATCGCATCACGACGGAGGGAGAGTCCTATCTGGCCGCCCAGTTCCCCCTGCTCGACCGGGTGGTCACGATGCGTGTCCTCTCCCTCTGGCCCGACCCCCGGTCGCTCGCGCCGCGATGACACCCCCCGCCACGACCGAGCTCGCGGGCTTCC
>JBMTXT010000070.1:0-10019 GCA_049453775.1 Gemmatimonadaceae bacterium
GCCTCGGCCGCGCACGCCTCAACCCGCAATCAGCTCCGCGATGGCGATCTCCCGCGCCCCCTTCCGCACCAGCACCCAGCGCCCACGCACCGCCTCGCTCGCGGACACCGTCTGTGCCTCGGCGCCCACCTTCGCGCCATTCACCGCCACCGCGCCCTGCTGGATCAACTTCCGCGCCGCGGTCTTGCTCAGAGCGAAGCCCTGCTCGAGGAGCGCCACGAGGTCGATCGTCCCCTCCGGGGCCGTCACCCGCACCGACGGCATCTCCGCCGCGAGCATCGCGAACACCTCGTCCGAGAGCGCGTGCGCATCGGCTTTCTTGTCGAACACCGTCTGGGAGACCTGCGCCGCCGTCGCTGTCGCGGCCGCCCCATGGATCAACATCGTCACCTCGGTCGCGAGTCGACGCTGCGCCACGCGCAGGTGCGGCGCGGCAGCATGCTCCGCCTCGACCCCCTCGATCGTCGCGCGATCGAGCAGGGTGAAGGTGCGGAGCAGCCGCCCCACGTCGGCATCCTCGGTGTTGATCCAGAACTGATAGAACTGGTACGGGCTCGTCCGCGCGGCATCGAGCCAGACCGCGCCGGCCTCTGTCTTCCCGAACTTCTTGCCAGCGGCATCAGTCAACAGCGGGAAGGTCAGTCCATGCGCCTCACCACGCGCCGCTTTGCGAATGAGCTCCGTCCCCGCGGTGATGTTCCCCCACTGATCGCTCCCGCCGAGCTGGAGCGTCACCCCATCGTGCTGATAGAGATGCAGGAAGTCGTGCGCCTGCAGGAGCATGTAGGTGAACTCGGTGAAGGAGATCCCCGTCGCCATCCGCGACTGGACCGAGTCCTTCTGCAGCATGAGGTTCACGGTGAAGTGCTTCCCCGTGTCGCGAAGGAAGGGGATCAGCCCCTGGCGCCCGAGCCAGCTCGCATTGTCGCGGAAGTGGATCCGTGCCCCCGCCTGGTCGCCGAGGGCCTGCGTCACCACTCGGCGAATCTGTGCCTCGATCGCCTGCGCATTCGCGGCGATCTCTTCCGCGGCGCGGAGTGGGCGCTCCTCGCTCTTCCCGCTCGGGTCGCCGATCATCGCCGTCCCCCCGCCGATCAGCGCGACCCCTTCATGCCCCGCGCGCACCAGCCGCACGAGGCCCAGGATCGAGACGAGGTTCCCCACATGCAGGGAGTCGGCGGTCGGGTCGAACCCGCAGTACCCATACACCCGCCCCTTCGCGAGCGCCGCCGCGCACCCCTCGGTCTGCTGCAAGAGCAATCCACGCCACTCGAGCTCCTCGAGCAACGCAAGCGATCCGGGCATCGGGGTCACGGCCATGCGAGGAAGCTACGTGCGTTGCCCCGCTCTCGGGAGCGCCCTAGCTTCCCTCCATCGCGATGCGCCGTCTCCTCCTCATCCTCGCCCTGGGGTTCGCCGGGCTCGGCCTCCTTGGCGCGATCGTCGGGGGGGTCTATTGGACCTGGTTCCTCTGCGCTGACGACGCCTGTCCCTCCGTCGCCCAGTTCGACGAGTTCCGGCCCGTCCAACCCGCCCGCCTCTACACCGCCGACGGCCGCTTCCTTACCGAGGTGGGGCTCGAGCGTCGCTCGGTCGTTCCCCTCGCCGACATCCCGCCGCATGTGGTGCAGGCCTTCATCGCCACCGAGGACAAGCGGTTCTACCGGCACGGGGGGATCGACTATCCCCGCATCGTCGGGGCCATCTGGGCCAATGTGAAGGCGCGGGGCTTCGCCGAGGGGTTCTCGACGATCACCATGCAGCTCGCGCGCAACGTCTTCCCCGAGCGCCTCTCGCGCGAGAAGACCGTCCTGCGCAAGCTCCGAGAGGCGAAGGTCGCCCGAGCGATTGAGCAGCGCTTCCCGAAGCGGCGGATCCTCGAGCTCTACCTCAATCAGATCGCCTTCGGCTCCGGCGCCTACGGGGTGGAGGCGGCCGCACAACGCTACTTCGGGCGGTCGGTGAAGGAGCTGAATGTGGCCGAGGCGGCGATGCTCGCCGCGCTCCCCAAGGCCCCGTCGCGGTACAATCCGCGCCGGTTCCCTGACCGCGCCATCCAGCGACGCAATGCGGTGCTCGAGCTGATGCGGCGACAGGACCTCCTCTCCGATGCCGACGCCTCCGTCGCCAAGGCCTACCCCCTCCGTCTCGCTCGCGCCTCGCGCAGCTCCGGCGACGTGGCCCCCTACTTCGTCGAGTGGGTGCGGCGCGAGCTCACGCAGCGCTTCGGGCGCCGGACCTACGAGCAGGGGCTCCGGGTGATCACCACCCTCGATCTCGATCTCCAGGGGGCGGCGGAACGCGCCCTCGAGCGGCAGCTCCGCGCGATCGAGGCGGGGACCTTCGGCGGCTTCCCGCACCGCAGCTATGAGCAGTATCTCGCGCGGGCCGCGATCGGTGATGCGGAGACGGATCGTGCCGATTCCCCCTATCTGCAGGGCGCCTTCGTCGCCGTGGATCCGCGCACCGGTGGCGTGCGGGCCCTGGTCGGTGGTCGCGACTTCGACGACTCCAAGTTCGATCGCGCCACCAGTGCGTTGCGCCAGCCGGGCTCCACCTTCAAGCCGATCGTCTACGCCACCGCCGTGCAGGCCGGCCGCGGCCCTGACTACATGCTCGACGATGCCCCGATCGAGGTCCCTCAGCTCGATGGCTCGATCTGGTCCCCCAAGAACTTCGACAACACGTTTGAGGGCCCGATGTCGATGCGACAGGCCCTTGCCGTCTCGCGCAATGTCCCCGCCGTCCGCCTCGCGATGGAACTCGGGGAGGGTGCCGTCGTCGAGATGGCCCAGCGCTTCGGGATCTCTACCCCGGTCCCACCCTATCCCTCCATCGCCCTCGGCTCCGCCGACGTCTATCCCCTCGAGATGATCGCGTCGTACAGCGTTTTCGCGAACCTCGGGTGGCGCGTCCCACCGACGCCGATCCTGCGCGTCGAGACCCTCGATGGACGACGTCTCTACGAGGCGGCCCCCGAGCGGGTCCAGGTCCTCACGCGCGAGGAGGCGGGGGTGATGGTCGATCTCCTGAAGGGGGTCGTGAACGCCGGCTCCGGCACCGCGGTGCGGCGCGGGGGATTCACCGCGCCCACGGCGGGGAAGACCGGGACCACCAATGAGTACTCGGACGTCTGGTTCATCGGGTTCACCACCGATCTCGTCGCCGGCGTCTGGATGGGGTTCGATCACCCCAAGCGGATCAAGGACAACGCGCAGGGGGGGACCCTCGCCGCCCCCGCGTGGACCGCCTTCATGCGCGAGGTCTACGCCCGCAAACCGGCCCCGCGCGATTGGCCGGGCGCGCGCCCCCTCGTCGACTCGATCCCCCCGAGCTGACCCGCTGGCGAGCCCCCACGCCTCGCCGTTAGACTTTCGGGAACCCCGGAGGCTCGAGTGACGGCAGGGTGTCTCGCCCTCAATGCGTCGTACGAACCCCTCACGATGGTCCCGCTCAAGCGGGCCCTCCGCCTCGTCATCGACGGGAAAGCCGAGATCGTCGAGGCCGATGCCGATCGCGCGGTCCGCGCCGAGCGCGTCGCCGTCCCGCGCCCCCTCGTCATCCGGCTGCGGAAGTTCGTCCATGTGCCGCGGCGCTTCCGCCGGCAGGTGACCAACACCTTCCTCTTCGCCCGCGACGGCTACCGGTGCATGTATTGCGGGCGCACGCAGTATGAGCTGCGCCCCCGCGAGGCGCTCACCCGCGACCATGTGATTCCCATCTCGCGTGGCGGTCTCAACGTCTGGACCAACGTCGTCACCGCCTGCTCCCCCTGCAATACGCGGAAGTCCAACCACCTCCTCGCGGAGTGTGGGATGCATCTCCTCCAGGAGCCCACGGAGCCGCACTTCGTGCACCTCGCCTGGGCGGTGCGGCGCCTGACGCCGACGCAGGCGCGCTACATCAAGCTCTTCTACGGCGAAGGGGTCGTGCGCGAGTTGGCGCGGAACCCCGCGCTGCGCGCCTCGTAGCTCCGGCGCTCCCCGCCGAGGAGACGGGTGGCGATGGTCCGGATCCCACGCGTGAGTGCCGTGCCGGGGCTCCGTTCGCCGCGTACCGCCGGCTGTAATTCCCCGCGCAACCATCGATTCACCTCATCGAGATCGGTCACCGAGAGCGCGGCCACATCGACGCGCGCGAGGTAGTAGCGCCGCCGGCCATCGGGGCCCGGGTCGATCGGGACGCGCACCGGACGCGCCACCGTCGCGTCGGCCTCCTCAAGTCGCACGAAGGCGCCGAGCGAGAGGGGGCGCCCGCCCACGATCTGCAGGACCTCGTAGCGATCGTCGGCGCCGCGCGGCCGCACCACCACCTCCCACTCCACTGCGCGCTGCAGCTCGTTCACGAGCCGTCCCTCGGCCCAGAGCTCCACGCGGAAGCGGAGCCGGGCAGGGAAGCCGCTCCGCACCAGCTCGCTGAGGTAGCGATCGCGGAGGATCCCGCGCGCCGAGACGAGTGGTCCCTCATCGACGAGCCGTGCCGCGGGCGGGAGTTGGATCTCGATCGACTGCGTGTGCACGATTGTCGCGCTCCCCGCGAGGAGGAGAGCGACGAGTGGGACGTGCACCGCCCGCCCGATCCTGCGCACCGTCAGAAGCGCCGACCGACGCGCAGCAGGAGGTTCATCGGCTCCTTTCCGGAGGAGAGCGCCTTCGCCGCGTAGAGCCCGATCGACCCGAAGTCGATCCCGAGCCCGAGCGTGGTCCGGAAGGTCGAGAGCGGGGGGAGCCCCGATCCCGCAGAGACCGCGCCCGTCGTCGCGGGCGAGAGCCAGTCCGGCGCGTCCCGGTTCCATCCGCGCCCCGCATCGGCGAAGAGGACCCAGCTCGGACGGTCGTTGATCCCGATCCGCCAATCGTCCCCGGCGAACTCCCAATCGAAGCCGATCGGCTGCCGCAGCTCCACCTGCGCGAGCGCCATCCGCTCGCACATCGCGGGTCGGCCGAACCAGTCATCGGCCACGCCCCCGCAGGTGAAGACGTCGGCCTCACCGGCTGGCACGCGGCGGAAGTCATACCCCTCCACCGCCCCCGGTCCGCCGATCGAGAGGCGCCGCTGCATCGGGAGGGGATCGCCCCCGATCCATCCTCCCGCCACGAGTCGCACCGAGAGCTCCGTCCCCGGCGAGAGCCGCGTGCGACGCCGCGCATCGAGGAAGGCGCGCTGATAGCGCGTCGGCACCGGGGACGGGGCGATCGCGATCGTCGGCCAGGGCGGGGACGGCGCGATCAGATCGCCACGGCCCGACTCGATCTCCCCCTGCACATACCATCCCCCGAGCCAGGGCGCCTTCACCCGCTCGCGCGTGTCGATCCTGAGGCGCAGCGTCCTGAGGTCCACGACGCCGGTGTGCATCAGGGGATTCGGCCGCCACGGCTCCCGCGCCCGGCTCATCGTGATCGGATCACGCGCCTCGGGCGTCGCCCACCGCTCGTTCCCGACGATCAGATCGAGCGAGATCGCCTCGCCGATCCGCCCGCCGACGGAGCCCGCCATCCCATGCCGCCCGTAGTAGTCGCGCAGATCGCGATGGGCGACGAAGGTGCCGAGCCCATTCTCCTGGTCGCTCACCTGCCACGCCTCCACCGGCGCGATCACGTCGAAGGCTTGCACGCCCAGCGTGAGCCCCGCCGCGCGTCCGAGCCGCAGCGCGAGGCGCGCATCGTGGCCGAGCGTCCGGCGATCCCACACGACCGGGCCCGCGGTCCGCACCACACCGAAGGCGTCGAGGTCCACCCGCCCCCAGCGCGTCGAGCGCCGGAGCCGTGGCCCCACCGAGACGGGAAGTCCCTCCACCCGGTTGTATCCGCCAGTGGAGACGTGGAAGAGATCGGTGTAACTCGTCGCTGGCCGTGTGCTCCGGTCGCGGAGCCGCTCGGGACGCCAATCGCTCCATCTGCCCTGGTCGGGGACGAGGCGCCCGTCCTCGATCTCATAGCGGAGGACCTCCGCCTGCGAGCGGATCTCCCCGCCCACCACCGCCCCCTCCGCTCGCGTCAGCGTCCCCCCGAGGATCAGGAGGTCGCCGCGGATCACCGCGCTCGCCGTGAGCTCCACGGTGGCGTTGATCGCCACCAGCGTGCCGGTCACCTCGCCCGCGATTATCACCGGCCCGATCAACACCGCCACGTCGCCCGACACCTGCTGTCCCTGCTCGAGGCGGAACGGTCCGGTCGCCCGGGTGGTCGAGGAGGTGTTGTAGAGGTTCACCGCGCTCCAGAGCGTGCTGCCACTTCGCATGGCGCGCTCCTGCGCGACGAGCGCCACCGGGGTCAGGGAGAGCGCCGTGGTGGTGAATGACGCCGAGAGGATGAAGGCGAGACGAGTGAGACGATGCCCCACGTGCATTACGGCTCCGCGATGCCCAGCCGCTTCATGCGGCGGTAGAGGTTCGGACGATCGGTCTGGAGTCGGCGTGCCGCCTCCGCCACCACCCCGTTCGAGGCAGAGAGGGCCCGCACGATCAGTACCCGCTCATACGCATCGAGTGCCTCGCTGAGTTTCACATCGAGCCCTTCGCGGTCGGGGAGCTCCGCCGGGAGCACCAGCCCTTCCCCGCGCGTCGCCCCCGCGGTCACCGGAAGCACCCCGCGCACCTCGGCCTCCCCGACGGGCTGCCCCGCATGCAGGATGCTGAGGCGCTCGATAATGTTCGCGAGCTCGCGCACATTCCCCGGCCATCCATGCCGCGCGAGCGCCGCGATCGCCTCCGGCTGCCAGAGTGGGGCAGGCTGCCCTGAGCGTCGCCGCAGTTGCGTCGCGAAGTGCGCGACCAGCGCCGGGATGTCCCCGGGATGCTCCCGCAGCGGGGGTACATGGATCGGGATCACGTTCAGACGGAAGTAGAGATCCTCACGGAAGCGACCCTCGCGGACCTCGCGTACCAGGTCACGATTGGTCGCCGCGATCACCCGCACGTCCACCCGGATCGTACGTCGCCCGCCGACCCGCTCGATCTCCCGTGCCTCGATGGCGCGTAGGAGCTTCGCCTGCGCCTCGAGTGAGAGCTCGCCGACCTCGTCGAGGAGCAGGGTCCCCGTGTGGGCGAGCTCGAACCGCCCGATCCGGCGCTCCGTGGCCCCGGTGAACGCCCCGCGCTCATGCCCGAACATCTCGCTCTCCACGAGATCGCGGGGGATCGCCGCACAGTTCACCCGGACGAAGGGCTTGTCGCGTCGCCCACTCTGCGCATGGATCGCCGCCGCCACGAGCTCCTTCCCCGTCCCCGATTCCCCCGTGATCAACACCCGCGCATCGGTCGCCGCCACCCGCGCGATCTCGCCGCGCACCCGCTGCATCGCCGAGCTCTCGCCGACGAGGTCGCCCCCGAGGCCCGCCTCCAAACGGAGCGCCGACCGCTCTCGCCGGGCCTGACGCAGCTCGAGGGCGTTCGTGAGGGCGAGGAGCAGGCCCTCGGGGCTGAGCGGCTTCTCGAGGAAGTTCACCGCGCCGAGCTTGGCCGCCTGCACCGCATCGGCGAGCCCCGCGCGCCCTGACATCATGATCACCGGGAGATCAGGGAAGTGCGCACGGAGCTGCTCGAGCAGCGCGAGCCCATCGGTGGCGCCGGGCATCATGAGGTCGAGGAGCGCGAGGTCGGGCTCCACCGCGAGCGCGGTAGTGAGGCCCGAGGCCACGTCCTTCGCCTCGTGCACCTCGTACGACTCCGCGTCGAGCAGTGCCCCCACCATCCGGCGGAGGTTCGGTTCGTCGTCGACGATCAGGATCGAGGGCATCGATTAACTCGCTCGCGGAAACCAGAGTCGGATGTCGGTCCCAGTCCCCGGCACACTGCTCGCCTCGACCCGCCCGCCATGCGCGAGCACCGTCTGCTTCACGATCGCGAGCCCGAGCCCCGTCCCCCCGGTCTTCGCCGTCACATACGGCTCCCAGATGCGCGGCAACGCCTCGGCGCTCACCCCGCACCCCGTGTCGTGCACCGCGAGCAACGCCTCCCCTCCCACCTGCTGCGCGCGCACGGTGATGCGCGCCGTCGCGAGGTCGCGCTCGCAGTCCCGCACCGCGTCGATCGCATTGAGCAGGAGATTCGTCAGGGCGCGCTGCAACGCATCGTGCCGCCCGGGGACCACGAGCTCCGCATCGGTCTCGAGCGCCAGCGTGATCTCCGGGGGCACCGTCATCGGCGCCGTCGTCCGTACGAGCGCCGCGAGATCCACCGGGGCGATCGGGCCCTCGGGGAGTCGTCCGAACTGCGCGAAGGACTTCGCCATCGCGTCGAGGCGCGCCGTCTCCACATCGAGGACCTCCACCGCCTCACGCTCTGGCGCGCTGAGCGCTGCGGAGCCCCGGAGGCGCGCGATCGCGAAACGGATCGGGGTGAGGGGGTTCTTGATCTCGTGGGCCACCTGACGCGCCGACTCGCGGAACGCCGCGAGGCGCTCCGCCTCGATCGCCGCCGCGCGCCCCGCCTCGAGCTCCTGTGCCATCCGCCGCATCTCGTCGCGTAGCACCCCGAACTCCGAGGCCCCGCGCCCCTCTTCCTCGCCCGGGGCCGGCAACGGCGCCCCCTGCGCGATCTTCGTCGTCCAGCGCACGAGCTCGTCCACCGGGCGCGAGAGCTGCCGACTCAGATGGCCCGCGATCCGTGATGCGATCCCCGTGAGCACCACGAGCAACACGAGCCCCACGATCACCACCGCGGAGATCGATCGCTGCGCGAGGAACCCCACGCGCCGTGCCTGCACCCGGGACTCCGCCAACAACGCCGCATGGGCCGCGAGCGCCGAGTCAGCGGCCGCCGACCCCGGGCGCGTGCGCGCGAGCCGGATCGCCGAGTCCCCGCTCGCCACCACCTGCTCCCACGCCCCGACGCCCCCGACGAGCGGGAGGAGGCGCGCCGCCATCCCGCTCCAGGCTGCGGTCAGGACGATCGACGGCACCAGCGCCAGGAGCGCCAGGAGCACGAAGAGTCGGGTCCGGAAGCGGGGGAGTCTCACCGCTTCAAGTCTACGGAAGTCGCTGCCCCACTGCCATTTGCGCCGCGCGGGGGGTTATCTTGGAAGGGCAGGACGCGCGGTGGGTCTGTGCCAGCGGCGTCTTCCGGTACCCACGGGTCCGGACGAGTGGCTGACGAGATCACGGTGTCGCCCTGCGAGAGCCCCCATGCGTGCAGCGCCCAGACGGGTGCGGCGTGGGGCGCGACTTCATCGGCGCACCGCGCCAGGAACAGCATGCCACCACGTTCGTCCCACCCGTCGGCGCGCCCCGTGCGCCCGGCGGTCGCCCCCATCCATCGGGGGCCCCAGGCCGAGACCGCGGGTCACCCCCACGCGCCCAACGCCGCCCTCCTCATCGACTTCGATAATGTCACGATGGGGATCCGCTCCGATCTGCAGACGGAGCTCCGCAATCTCCTCAGCAGCGCGATCATCTCCGGCAAGGTCGCCGTCCAGCGCGCCTACGCCGATTGGCGCCGCTACCCGCAGTACATCGTCCCGCTCAGCGAATCGTCGATCGATCTCATCTTCGCGCCCGCCTATGGGTCGTCCAAGAAGAACGCGACCGACATCCGTCTCGCAGTCGATGCCATCGAGCTCGTCTTCACCCGTCCGGAGATCGGGACCTACATCCTCCTGTCCGGCGACTCCGACTTCTCCTCGCTCGTCCTGAAGCTCAAGGAGTACGGCAAGTACGTGATCGGTGTCGGGATCCGGGAGAGCTCGAGCGATCTCCTCGTCCAGAACTGCGACGAGTACTACTCGTACAACGCGCTCGCCGGTCTCATGAAGGCGGGGGACGAGCCCGCCACCAAGAAGTGGGACCCATGGGAGCTCGTGACCGAGGCGATCGGCCGCATGCAGCGCAACGGCGACGTGATGCGCTCCGATCGCCTCAAGCAGGTGATGGTCGAGATCGATCCCTCGTTCGACGAGAAGGATCTCGGCATGTCCAAGTTCTCGCGCTTCTGCCTCGAGGCCGCGAGCAAGGGACGGCTCCAGGTCACCAAGCTCGAGAACGGCCAGCTCGAGGTCGGGCCCGCGCAGGGCGGGGCCCCGGCG
>JBMTXT010000071.1:0-9755 GCA_049453775.1 Gemmatimonadaceae bacterium
CCCGGGCGCCGCGGCCCGATCCGGCCGCGGGGTTGTAGAGGATCCGGACCGCGCTACCGCCCACCGGCGAGCTGGCGCAGCACGTACTGCAGGATCCCACCATGTCGGTAGTAGTTGAGCTCTTCCGGGGTGTCGATCCGGCTCCGCACCTGGAAGGTGATCGTCCCCTTTGCGCCCACGGCCTTCACCGTGAGCGTCGCACGAGGCGCCATCGCGTCCGAGAGCCCCTCGATTGTCAGCGTCTCGAAGCCGGTGAGGCCGAGGGACTGGCGCGTCTCGCCGGCGGTGAACTCGAGCGGGAGCACGCCCATCCCGACGAGGTTCGAACGATGGATCCGCTCGAAGCTCTCGGCGATCACCGCGCGGACGCCGAGGAGCATCGTCCCCTTCGCCGCCCAGTCGCGCGACGAGCCGGTGCCGTACTCCTTCCCGGCGATGATGACGAGTGGGGTGCCCTGCTGCTGGTATGCCATCGACGCCTCGTAGAACGAGGTCGGCTCGGCGCCTTCCGCGGTGCGCGTCCACCACCCCTCCATCCCCGGGGTCAGCTCGTTCTTGAGGCGGATGTTCGCGAAGGTCCCACGCATCATCACCTCGTGGTTCCCGCGCCGCGCCCCGTAGGAATTGAAGTCCTTCTTGGCGACGCCGAGCGAGGCGAGCCACTGACCCGCCGGCGACTTCTCCGCGATCGAGCCGGCTGGCGAGATATGATCGGTGGTGATCGAGTCGGCGAACATCCCGAGGACCCGCGCGTTCGCGATCGGCTGGACCCCCGGCGGGGTCATCGTCATCCCCTCGAAGTACGGGGGATGTTTCACATAGGTGGAGGCGTCGTCCCACCGATAGCGGCTCCCAGTCGGGGCCTCGATCGCCTTCCACTCGGCGTCGCCGCCGAAGACATCGGCGTACTCCTTCTCGAACTGCTCCCGCTTCACCGCGCGGAGGACGGTGTCCTCAACCTCCTGCGTGGTGGGCCAGATGTCGCGCAGGAAGACCGGGCCCTTCGCTCCGACGCCGATCGGCTCCTTCTCGAAGTCGATGTCGGCGCGGCCGGCGAGGGCGTACGCCACCACGAGTGGCGGGGAGGCGAGGTAGTTGAAGCGCGTCTGCGGGTTCACGCGCCCCTCGAAGTTCCGGTTCCCCGAGAGGACGGCGGCCACGGTGAGCTTCCCGTCATCGATCGCCTGGCTGATCGTCTCGGGGAGCGGCCCCGAGTTCCCGATGCAGGTGGTGCACCCGTAGCCGACGATCTGGAAGCCGAGGGCGTCGAGCGCGGGCTGTACCCCCGCCTTGTCGAAGTAGTCGCGGACGACCTTGGAGCCCGGGGCGAGCGAGGTCTTCACCCACGGCTTGCTCGTGAGCCCTGCCGCGACCGCCTTCTGCGCGAGGAGCCCCGCCGCGAGCATGACGCTCGGATTCGAGGTGTTCGTGCAGCTCGTGATCGCGGCGATCACCACCGCGCCATCGCGGAGTTCGAACTCGCGCCCGCGGTGCGTGGTCGTCACGGCCGCCGGGGTGAGATCCACCGCGGTGGCCGTGCCGCCCGACTTGGCCGCCGCAGCCTGCGCCACGCGCTCCTTCTCCGCCGTGAAGGCGTCGGCGTAATTCGCCTTCATGCTGGTCAGCGCGATCCGGTCCTGCGGCCGCTTCGGCCCCGCGAGCGAAGGGACGACGGTCGACAGATCGAGCTCGAGCGTGTCGGTGAAGACGGGGTCCGGGGTCTCCGCGGTGCGGAAGAGCCCCTGCGCCTTGGTATACGCCTCGACGAGCTTCACTTGGTGTTCGCTGCGCCCGGAGAGGCGCAGATACTTGAGCGTCTCCTCGTCCACAGGGAAGAACCCCATCGTCGCCCCGTACTCCGGCGCCATGTTCGCGATCGTCGCGCGATCGGCCAGGGCGAGCCCATCGAGCCCTGGGCCGTAGTACTCGACGAACTTCCCGACGACCTTCTTCTTGCGCAGCATCTCGGTGCAGGTGAGCACGAGGTCGGTCGCGGTCGCGCCGAGTGGGAGCTTCCCGGTGAGCTTGAAGCCGATCACCTCGGGGATCAGCATCGAGACCGGTTGCCCCAGCATCGCCGCCTCGGCCTCGATCCCCCCGACGCCCCAGCCGAGGACGCCGAGGCCGTTGATCATCGTGGTGTGCGAGTCGGTGCCGACGAGCGAATCGCAGTAGACCGTCGGGGTCCCGTCCGCGTCACCCACGAAGGCGACCTGCGCGAGATACTCGAGATTGACTTGGTGGCAGATCCCCGTGCCCGGCGGGACGACGCGGAAGTTGCGGAGGGCGGTCCCTCCCCAGCGGAGGAACTGATAGCGCTCCCCGTTCCGCTCGTACTCGAGCTGCGTGTTGAGCAGCATCGCCGCCTCGGTGCCATACTCGTCGACCTGCACCGAGTGGTCGATCACGAGGTCGACGGGCTGGAGGGGGTTGATCCGGGCCGGGTCCCCGCCGAGGGTCGCGATCGCATCGCGCATCGCCGCGAGATCCACCACGCAGGGGACGCCGGTGAAGTCCTGCAGGAGGACGCGCGCCGTGCGGAAGGCGATCTCTTGATCGAGCGGCTTTGTGACGTCCCACCGGGCGAGCGCCTCGATGTCGGTGCGCTTGACGAACCCGCCGTCCTCGTTGCGGAGGAGATTCTCCAAGAGGATCCGCAGCGAGAAGGGGAGGCGTGCGACGGTGTTCCCGGCGAGGGCGCTCAGCGCGCCGAGCCGATAGTAGGTGTAGGAGTGGCCGTCGACGGTGAGGGTGTCGCGGCTCGCGAAGGAGTTGTGGGAGGACATGGGTGAGGAATTTATGCGACGCACCGCCGTTCGTCCGGGATTCCCGGAGCGACCCTGAGGGGTTGGATGGTTGGGGGAGGGGTCGGGGATGGGTAGATTCCCTCGCATGCGTCTCTTTCTCGTCGCAGCCCTTCTGTGGTGTGGTGTCACGACGGTCGCGGAGGCGCAGGGGGAGGCGCCGGCGGTCACCTCCCTCGCCGACGCGGTCCGGCGCGCCACGACCGTCGGTCCCGCGGCGCAACTGGCGGTCGGTCGGCGGAACGAACTCGTCGGCCGCGCCCGCACCGACGCCCAGCGCCCGAACCCGATCGTCGAGCTGCGTCGTGAGAACGAGGGCGCGCCGATCCCGTACGACGACTTCGCGCAGGTGACCCTCCCCGTCGCGCTCACCGGCCGCCGCCTCGCGCTCCAATCCGCGCTCACCGCCACCCGCACGCAGGCGACCGCCGACTCCCTGGAGACGTTGCGTGCCGCCGGCTTCGATGCGGCCCGCGCCTGGTGGATGGCGTGGGCGGGCGCCGCCGAGGCGCGGATCGCCACGGCCCAGGCCGAGCTCCTCGACCGGATCGCGGCCCTCGATTCGGTGCGCGCTGCCGAGGGAGAGCTCGCCGAGGCGACCGCGCTCCGGATGCGCCTCGAGGCGCAGCGGACCCGCCATGCCGCTGCGCAGGCGGAGGCCCACGCCGCGCAGATGCGGGGCCGACTCGCCGCGCTCATCGCCGAGGCCGACCCCCGGCGCCTCACCCTCGCCGAGGCGATCGCCCCGCTGACCCCCCTCCCCGAGGTGGACTCGGCCCTCGCCGTCGCGCAGGCCAGCCGCCTCGACCTCGCGATGGCCCGCGCCGCCGTCGCGATCGCCGAGGGCCGCCGCACCGCCGAACGGCGCGCCGTCCTCCCCGATGTCGGATTGGTCGGTGGCTACAAGGGGACGGCGGGGTTCGAGACGAGTCTCTTCGGGGTGACCCTTACCGCCCCCCTGCTCAACACCAATGCGGGGAACCGGGAGCGCACCGCCGGCGAGTGGCTCCGCGCCGAGGCGGAGCGGCGGGCCGCCGAGCTCCGCGTCACCACCGAGGTGCATGCCGCCCTCGAGGCCGCCCGGGTGATCGATGCCGGCACCCGGGACTTCGACGCGCGCTTCGTCGCCCGGGCCGACCTCGTCGCCTCCGCCGCGCAATCGGCCTATCAGGAAGGGGCCGCCTCCCTCGTCGAACTCGTCGATGCCTTCCGCGCGGCCGCGGATGCCCGGACCGCCCAGGTCCGCGGGACCCTCGACCGCGCCCTCGCTCGCCTTGACCTCCGACGCGCCATCGGCGCGTCCGCTCTGGAGCTGCCGTGATGTCGACCCCTCGCCCCTGGATCCTCCTCCCCGCGATCGCCACCCTCGCCCTCGTCGGTGCGGGGGCCTGTGCCGGTACCCCCGAGGCGACGCCGACCACCGAGACGGTCGCTGATACCGCGCTCCTCACTGCGGAAGCCGTCGCGATCGCCCAGTTCGGGCTCGCCCCGGTGGAGATGACCCCGTGGCGCGATGCCTGGCACGTGCCCGCCCACATCGCGCTCGACCCGGCCTCCACCCAGCCGATGGGGAGCATCGTCGAGGGGCGCGTCCTCGCGGTCCGTGTCTTCCCCGGGGATCGGGTGAAGGCGGGACAGATCCTCGCCGAGATCCACTCGCATGAGGTGATGGATGCGCGCGAGGGGCTCGTCGCCGCTCGGGCCGCCGCCACCTCCGCCGATTCCGCCGCCACCGTCGCCACTGCAGCCGCCGGCCGCGCCGAGCGGCTACTCGCCGCGCGCGCCATCTCCCCCGCGGAGTCCGAGCGGGCCCGCGCTGCCCGAGTCGCGGCGACCGCCGCCCGCGAGAGCGCCCACGCGGCCTTCGAGCGGGCACAGGCCCTCGTCGAGCATCTGATCGGTCCCGCCACCCCAGCCGGCGTCGATGAACACGCGGCGCTGATCCGCGCCCCCTTCGACGGTGTCATCACCGGGCGCACCGCGCAGCCGGGTCAGGTGGTCCTCGTCGGTCAGCCCCTCCTCACCATCGCCCGCGAAGGCCGACTCGGCGTCCTCCTCCATCTCCCCGAGGAGGCAGTCGCGAGCGTCGCCAGTGGCGTCGAGGTGCGGCTCACCGTCCCTGCCTATCCCGATCGCACCTTCACGGCACGGGTGCAGCGGATCGCGCCGGTGGTCGATTCGCTCAGCCGGAGCATTCAGGTCTGGGCCGCGATCGAGGGGGTAGGGCAGTCGCGGCTGGGCGCCGAGATGACGAGCGACGCGCAGCTCCTCGGTGGCCGCGGCGATCGCACCCTCGCGATCCCCGCCGCCGCGCTCCAGATCATGGAGGGTGACACCGTCGTGGTCCGGGCGTCGCGGGTGGGTGAGGGGCTCCTCCTGGAGGCACGCCCCGTGCGCGCAGGGCGCCGCACCTCGGAGCAGGTCGAGATCCTGAGCGGGGTCGGGATCGGGGATACCGTGCTCTCGACCGGGGCGGCGCTCGGTAAGGCGGAGATCCTCAAGAGGCGGGCCGGTGGCGAAGGAGGCCACGACCATTGAGGCGACTGATCGCCTTCGCGCTCAGACAGCGCTTCTTCGTCATCGGCGGGGTCCTCTCCCTCGTCGCGGCGGGGCTCTACTCGCTGACGCATATCCCCTTCGACGCCTTCCCCGATCTCACGGGGACGCGCGTCGAGGTGATCACGTCGGTGCCGGGGATGCCCCCTGAGGATGTGGAGCGTCTCGTCACCTATCCGATCGAGTCGTCGCTGATGGGGTTACAGGGCGCCGAGGGGGTGCGCTCCGTCTCCAAGCAGGGGCTCTCCCTGATCATGGTGTCGTTCCCCGATCAGGTCGATGTCTACTTCGCCCGCACGCTGGTGGGGCAACGCCTCGCGGATGCCAAGGGGGCACTCCCCGCGGGCGTCGAAGCCGGGCTCGGCCCCGTCTCCACCCCGATGGGGGAGCTCTATCAGTACACGGTGACGAGCGACTCGATGTCGCTCGCCGACCTCAAGACCCTGCACGACTACACGATCCGACCGCGCCTGCGGACGGTACCCGGCGTCTCCGAGGTGAACTCCTGGGGCGGTTTCATCGATCAGGTGCAGGTCGAGGTCGATGCGTCAAAGCTCGCCGTCCGGGATCTCACGCTGGATGACGTGCACGTCGCGCTCGAGGCGAACAACCGGACCTTCGGGGGCGCCTATGTCGAGACAGCGGGGGAGCGCTTCACCCTCCGCGGCGTGGGTCGGGCCGAGTCATTGGCGGAGATCGAGCGGATGGTCATCGCGCAGCGGGGCGGGGCCCCGGTGCTGGTGCGCGATGTCGCCCGCGTCACGATGGGGGCGCTCCCGCGCTACGGCGCCGTCACGCAGGATGGGAAGGGGGAGGTCGTCACCGGGATGGTGCTCAAGCTCAAGGGCGCCGACTCCCGCCGGGTGATCAAGGCGGTGCGCGAGCGCCTCGATGAGGTGCGGGCGGGCCTCCCGGCCCATGTGCGCATCACCCCCTTCTACGACCAGACCGAGCTCGTCGGTCGCACGACGAAGACGATCGCGAAGAATCTCATCGAGGGTGGGCTCCTCGTGATCGCGATCCTCTTCCTCTTCCTCGGGAATGTCCGCGCCGCCCTGATCGTCGCCTCGGTCATCCCGCTCTCGATGCTCATCGCCTTCGGCGGGATGTACCTCTTCGGGTACTCGGCGAACCTGATGAGCCTCGGCGCCCTCGACTTCGGCCTCATCGTCGATGCCTCGGTGGTGATGGTGGAGAACTTCATCCGCCGGCTCGAAGAGGGACGGGAGGACGACCGCGATCGCCTCTTCCTCGACGCCGCCGTGGAGGTCGGGCGTCCGATCCTCTTTGGGATCGCGATCATCGTCGCCGTCTATATCCCGATCTTCGCGCTCGATGGGATGGAAGGCCGGATGTTCAAGCCGATGGCCTTCACCGTGGTCACCGCGGTGCTCGGCTCGCTCCTCCTCGCGCTGACCTATGTGCCGACGGTCTCCCACCTCCTCCTTCACCATGCGCGCCAGAAGCCCAACACGCTCTTCGATCGGGTGAAGGCGTCGTACAGCCGAGGCCTCGAGTGGGTCTTCGCCCACAGCCGGCCCGTGGTCGGTGGGGCCACGCTCCTCTTCGTTGTCGCCGCGGGCTCCTTCGCCTGGCTCGGGACCGAGTTCATGCCGAAGCTCGATGAGGGGAACATCCTCATCACGACGCGCCGGCTCCCGAGTGTCTCGCTCGAGGAGGCCACCCGGCTCTCGGCGGTCGTCGAGCGGCGGCTCGCGAAGTTCCCCGAGGTGGTCACCGTCGTCACCAAGGAAGGGCGTCCCGACCTCGCGACCGAGGCGATGGGGCTCTTCGAGGGGGACACCTACGTCATCCTCAAGCCGCAGGATGCGTGGGTCACCGCGACCGATCGCGAGGGGCTCGTCGCCGCCTTCGATACCGCGCTAGCCGGGATCCCCGGCTTCGAGATGGCCTTCACGCAGCCCCTCGCCATGCGGCTCGATGAAGCCGAGAGTGGGATCCGCACCGATCTCGGGGTGAAGGTGATCGGGCCGGACCGCGAGGTGAACGAGGCCCTCGGCGAGCGGATCCGGGCGATCATCGCGACCGTCCCCGGCGCCGCGGATGTCTCCGTCGAGATCGCCGACGGGAGTGGGCAGTACCGGATCGACATCGATCGCGCCGCGCTGGCCCGCTTCGGGCTCTCCGTCGCCGATGTCGAGGCGGCGCTCGATCACGCCACAGGGCGCCGCGTCGCCACCGAGCTCGTCGATGGCCCGCGCCGCATCGGGGTCGCCGTCCGACTCGCGCCGGCCGAATGGGGCGATCTCGAGGCGCTGCGCCAGATCTCCGTGCGCACTGCCACCGGGGGGCTCGTCCCCCTTGGCTCCTTGGCGCGCTTCAGCACCGTGATGGGCCCGGAGCTCATCGCGCATGAGGATGCGCAGCGTCGCACCCTCGTGATGTCGAACGTCCGCGGCCGCGACCTGGGGAGCTTCGTCGAGGAGGTGCGCGCCAAGGTCGCCGCGCAGGTGACCCTCCCCACCGGGGTCTTCCTCGAGTGGGGCGGGCAGTACGAGAACCAGCAGCGCGCGCTCGGCCGCCTCGTCCTCGTGGTCCCCGCGGCGCTCCTCCTGATCTATCTCCTCCTCTTCCTCTCGTTCAACTCGGTCACGCAGGCAGGGCTTGTCCTGCTCAACGTCCCCTTCGCCCTCGTCGGCGGTGTGGCGGCGCTCTGGCTTCGCGACCTGAACCTCAACCTCTCGGCGAGCATCGGCTTCATCGCGCTCTTCGGGATCGCGGTGCTCAACGGCGTGGTGTTGGTCGAACATCTGAACCATCTGCGGGAGGCGGGGCGCAACCTCGACACCGCGGTCCGTGAGGGGGCGATGGACCGCCTCCGTCCCGTCCTCATGACCGCCCTCGGCGCGAGCCTCGGATTCGTCCCGATGGCGCTTTCCCATAGCGCGGGCTCCGAGGTACAACGCCCCCTCGCGAGCGTGGTCATCGGGGGGCTCGTGACCTCGACCATCCTCACCCTCTTCGTCCTCCCCCTCGCCTACCGCGCCCTGACCCGGTGGGAGGAGGGGCGTGCCGCCACCGGTAGATTGGTGGCATGACCGATCCCCTCCTTCGCTACCGCGACACCTTCCCGATCCTCGCGCGGCGTACCTATCTCGTCTCCCACTCCCTGGGGGCGATGCCGAAGACCGTCCCCGCCCAGCTCGCGCGCTACGCCGAGCTCTGGGACGAATGGGGGGTCCAGGCCTGGGCGAAGGAGTGGTGGACCACCCCGCTGACCATGGGCGATGTCGTCGCGCCGCTCCTCGGCGCCGCCCCGCACGAGGTCGCGATGGCCCCGACCGTCACCCTCGCGCAGGCCGCGATCCTCTCAGCGATGGATTTCCGCTCGGGGCGCGACACCGTCGTGATGACCGCCCTCGACTTCCCGAGTGTGCGCTACGCCATCGAGGCCCTCGCGCCCAAGCTCGGCGCGCGCGTGGTCGTCGTCCCGAGCGCCGATGGGATCACCCTCGATCAGGACGCCCTCCACGCGGCGATCGATGAGCGCACCGCGCTCGTCGCGGTCTCGCACGTGGCCTTCCGGTCGGCGCACATCCTCGATGCGCAGCGGCTCACTGCGCACGCGCATGCCATGGGGGCGGTCGTCTCGTTCGACGCCTATCACTCGGTGGGCGTGATCCCCGTCGATGTGCATGCGATCGGCGCCGACTTCCTGACCGGGGGCGTCCTCAAGTGGTGCTGTGGCGGCCCCGGCGGCTGCTTCATCTACGCCTCGCCGAGTGCGAGCGAGCGCTTCGCGCCGGCCCTCACCGGGTGGCAGGCCCATGCGCGTCCCTTTGGCTTCGAGGACACGATGACCTACGCCGGCGGGATCGAGCGGTGGCTCGGCGGCACGCCCGTGGTCCCCGCGCTCTATGCCAATCGCGAGGGGCCGCGGATCCTCGCTGAGGCGGGGATGGACAACATCCGTGCGAAGAGCATGCGACAGACGGCGCGGTTGATCGAGCTGGCGGATGCGCGAGGCTACTCGGTGCGGGCGCCACGCAATCCCGAGAAGCGTGGCGGCACGGTTGCTGTTGATGTCCCGCATGCCGCTGAGGTCGCGCAGGAACTCTTGGCGCGCGAGGTCGTGATCGACTTCCGGCCGGGGGCGGGGATCCGGAGCGCCCCGCACTTCTACACCACCGACGACGAGGTGGAGCGGGTGATCCACGAGATCGACGACATCCTCGCGACCGGGGCGTGGCAGCGCTTCGCGGGGTCGCGCCCGACGGTGACGTGATCCGATTCGGTGCGGAGGTCGCCGCCGCCCGCGACGCCGGCACCCCGATCGTCGCGCTGGAGAGCTCGGTCCTCGCGCAGGGGCTCCCGATCCCGGCGAATCGCGAGGCCGAGCGGCGGATCTGCGCCGCGGTCCGCGCCGGTGGGGCG
>JBMTXT010000072.1:0-9746 GCA_049453775.1 Gemmatimonadaceae bacterium
GGATAGAGCATCTGACTACGGATCAGAAGGTTGGGAGTTCGAGTCTCTCCGGGCGCATGAAGGCAGGGAGCAGGTACCAGGTGTCAGAGAAGAAGTCTTTACCGTAATTCGGGGCGTAGCTTAGCCCGGTAGAGCGCCTGCTTCGGGAGCAGGAGGTCGGAGGTTCGAATCCTCTCGCCCCGACTGCAGTAAAAGAAAGCCCTGCAACGAGTCATTCCGTTGCAGGGCTTTTCGTTTCGCCCCGACTGAATCGACTGGACATCCCCGTCACCTCATCGAGCGGGGCATCAGTCGCCCGTGCGCGGTCGTAGGGCCTTCAGGAGAGGGACGTCCGTCCGGTCCTTTGGACGGTTCGCTGCTGATTTGCTCCGGATGATGTCCTCGAGACTCGCCACGTCGAGCGTGATGCCGAAGACGTCGAAACGGACGGCGTCCTGTGAAAGATCTTCGAAGCCTCCCGTCCCAGCGGGCCGGAAGGCGACGTCCACCCGGCCCGCTCGGGTCACCAGATTCCACAGCTCGCTCCGCGTGAGCATGGCGGCCGAACAGTCGAACGGGAGTCCCTCTGGAACGGACTCGGTGTAGATCCGCGCATCGAGGGCGTGCAGCGCGGTCGCCAGACGCTCAAGGTTCTCGGGCCCGGGCGCGGGGGTGATGTCCGCATCAGCAGTGACGCGCGGGAATCCGTACAAGCGCGCACCGAGGGCGCCGATGAGGACGAACGCCACGCGATGGGCCGCGAGCGTGCGGAACAGGAGCTCCGGATCGAGGGGGCGAGCGTCAGACACGGCGCGCCTCCGCGACGAAACGCGCGATCGCCCCGACCTCGCGCAAGCGATCCTCGGGGGAGAGCGCCAAGATGCGGGGCACATCATCGAGGAGCTGCGAGTCGAACGTGGGCGCCGACACGATCTCGAGGCGAACCTCGCCCCCAGCCGCCCGGACTAATCGATCGAGGGTCCCCCACGACGGATCGACCTGGCCTGTCTCGATCCGGGCGATGACCGACTGAGAGGTCCCGGCGAGGCGGGCGAGGTCTCGTTGAGAGATCTCGGCGCTCTCTCGGACCGCTCGAAGCGCGGCAGCAGGCGACAGGGGGAAATCCACACCTTATTGATAGCTGAAAAGCTATCAACAATCAATGTATGAGGGCTCTCCAGAGACCGATCAACGATGCTCGACCGGCACGAAGGCCAAGGCCGTGCGCGCGAGCCCCGCGTCGGCGGTGACCAAGGTGGCACCCAGCCCCTCGGCGAGGGCGAGATACGTGGCATCATCGGCGGTGCAGGCCGCGCGATGCTGCCAGATCCGGGAGAGGAGTGGGAGATGCGGATGTCGCTCGATGGGCAGGTCCGCGAGAAACGCGACCGCCTCCTGCGCCCGACGCTCCGACATGGATCGCGTGCGCACGAGGCGCCGAAGGACATGGACCACCTCGATATCGACGAGCTCCGGCGCATGGACATCGTGCGCCTCCGCCAGGATGAGCTCCGTCTCCTCGGTCGATCCCTCCGCCTGCGTGACGACGTTCACGAGGACGGAGGCATCGATGACGAGGCGCGGTCGATCGACGACGAACGGCACGCGCTCACTCCGCATCGCGGATGCGACGCACCATGACCTCGGCCGGCTCTGGCAGGGCGATCGGCTCGAGCGCACTGAGGCGGCGGCGCATGGGGATAGCATAGGGATCCGCTCGACAGGAGCGTCACCGATCGGCCGCAGCCACCACCCATTGTTTACTTTGCACTGAAAAGTACTTGACAGAAGCCTCACGACACGGCAACTTGCCCGCATGGCCTCCCCTGACCGGCACCCGCCGGCCCTCCACGACCGCGCCATCCAGGACCTCTCTTTCATCCGCCGCACGATGGAAGGGGCCTCCTCGTTCACCGACGTCCCCGGCTGGGGACTCGTCGGCATCGGCCTCTCAGCCCTGCTCACCGCCGCGCTCGCGCAGGGGCAGCCGACCGCCGGCCGATGGCTCGCGGTCTGGGTCGGCGAGGCGGTGTTCGCCGCATCGGTGGGGACCGCGCTCCTCTGGTTCAAGATGCGCCGGAACGGACGCGCCTCGGCAGCGGTCCCGCTCAGCGTCCCCGCCCGCAAGTTCTTCCTCGGCTTGCTCCCCGCGATCGTCGCCGGGGCGATCCTCACCATCGCATTGATCGACGGCACGGCGCTGGCGACACCAGTAGCCGAGGGGATCCCCGCTGCACTGCCGGCCCTCTGGCTGACCCTCTACGGCACGGGGATCGTGACGGCCGGGATGCACTCGGTGCGCGCGGTCCCGCTGATGGGCGTGACCTTCATGGTCCTCGGCGCGATCGCCGGCATCGGTTCACCAGCCGTCGGCGCTTGGGCACTCGCGCTCGGGTTCGGCTTCACCCACATCGGATTCGGCTTATGGATCGCACGGAGGCATGGTGGCTGAGCGACGCTCGGCCGCCCGACGGGAGGCACACGGGGCAGGCGCCGAGGCGGTCAGGGCCGCGGGCGATGTCGCGCGCGAGGGCACGTTGACCGCGGTACCGGGAGACCCCACCGCCCCGCTGGCGCTCGACAAGATCATCCACGAGCGGATGCGGCTTGCGATCGTGAGCACGTTGGCGGTGCATGCGCAGCTGACGTTCAACGAGCTCAAGGCACTCCTCGAGACGAGCGATGGCAATCTGTCGGTGCACGCACGGAAGCTCGAGGAGGCGGGGTACATCGCCTGCACCAAGGGCTTCGAGGGGCGCGTCCCGCGGACGATCTACCGGATCACGCCGGAGGGACGGCGTGCGCTCGACGCCTACCTCGCGCACATGGAAGCGCTGATCCGTCGCGTGGAGGGGAGCTGATGCGACTGGCTGGCACGAAGGACTGACGTCCCCGATCGACGCTCACGACGCTCACCTCTCCCACCCTCACGATTCTCGCGGCGCCGGACCGGCGCCTTTCTTCGACCCTTTGACTTCACAATGCAAAGCACTCTGCGGACCGCTTCTCCCAGAACCACTCCACTCCTCGTCGCCGCCATTCTCGTCGGAATCGCCGGGGACCTGCTCATCCCCCGGGATCTCTGGCGCGCAGGGTTCGCGCTCTGGATGGCGGTCGTCGCCGTCATCGCGCTCGGGCTGCGGGCGCGGACCGCGGCGCCGGACCGGGAGCGCACCACCCTCATCATCGGCGCGGCGATCGCGGCGGCCGGACTTGCCTGGCGGGATGCGGAGATGCTGCTCCCGATCGACCTCCTCTCGACCCTCTGCATGGGGGCGCTCGTCGCCTGGCATGCGACGGGCCGTCGGATCGCCGACCTCACCGTGGTGCAGGCCGTGCGCGCGGCGGTGATCGGGGTCGTGACGCTGGCCACCGGCGCGCCGGCGGCGCTGCGGGATGGCGGGAGCGACTCCGACCGACGGGCCGAGGTCGCGCGACGCGGGCGGGCGATCTTGATCGGCCTCGTGCTCGCGGTGCCGCCGCTCCTCCTAGTCGCCGGCCTGCTGAGCGAATCCGATCCGCGATTCGAGGCCTACCTCGTGGAGATCCATCGCCTCCTCACGACGACCGCGGCGCAACATCTCCTCACCACAGCATTCGTGACGTGGCTTGCGCTCGGATGGCTCCGCCATGCGACGCGCGACCGCGTGTGGACGATCGTCCCGGAGATCCGCTCCCCCGGGCTCCCCTTCCTCACCGTGAGCGTGGGACTCGTCGGCTTGATCGCGCTCCTCGCGCTCTACCTCACGACCCAAGCGCAGGCGCTCTTCGGCGGGGCGGAGCATCTGCTCGCGACGGTGGGGCTCACGCCGGCGGAGTATGCGCGGCGCGGGTTCTTCGAGATGGTCGTGGCGGCCGGCGTGGTGGTCGCGACGTTGGTGGCTGCCGACTGGTTGCTGGCGGATGAGGGGGCGGCGCGGGTCCGCTTCGGGGCCATCGGCAGAGTGCTCGTGGTCGAGGTCGCGGCGCTCCTGCTCTCGGCGCTGGCGCGGATGCGGCTCTACATCGGGGAGTTCGGACTCACGGAGGACCGGGTGCTCGCGGTCGCGATCATGGCGCTCGTCGCCGCGGCCCTCGTGGTGGTGCTCACGACGTTGCCGCGCGGGCAGTCGGCACGCTTCGCGCCGCGGATGCTCGGCGTGACGATCGGGTGGGTGGCCCTCCTCAATGTGGCGAACCCCGAGGCGATCGTCGTACGGACGAATCTCGCGCGGGCCGCCGAGGGGCGGACGTTCGACGTGGCGTACCACGCGAGACTCTCGGGGGATGCGGTGGCGGTGCTCCGCGCGGAGGCCGGGCGCCTGCCCGCCGAGACCTGTGCGGCGCTCACGACGGCGCTCAGGACGCACTGGGCGACGCGCGTTGCGGAGTCGTCGGGGGATTGGCGGAGCGAGGGACGCTCCTCGTGGCGGGCGCGCGGGTGGTATGCGGCGGGGGGGCAGCTCCCATGTCGCGTGGAGGGGGCGGCGCAGTAGACTGTGCTGATGCGCCCCGGCCAGACCGTCCTCGCCGTACTCCTCGCCCTCACCGGCTTCGCCGTGGCCTCCGTCTGGGCCCCTGATCGCTCGGTGGAATCATTGAAGCCGCGCTGGGCCCCCGCCCCTTCGCAGTTCCTCACGCTCGATGGGGCCGCGGTGCACTACCGCGACGAGGGGCCGCGAGATGATCCGCAGCCGCTCCTACTGCTGCATGGATCGGCGGCCAGTCTGCACACCTGGGAGGGATGGACAGCGGCGCTCCGCGGTGAGCGCCGAGTGATCCGCCTCGACCTCCCCGGCTTCGGACTCACGGGGCCCTTTCAGGATGGGGCGAGTTCACTCGCCCGGACGCTCGGGGTGATCGAGCGCTTGCTCGACACGCTCGGGGCCCCGCGGGTGGTCGTCGCGGGGAACTCTCTGGGTGGACTGTACGCCTGGCAGCTCGCCGTGCGATCACCGGCACGGGTGGCGGGGCTCATCCTCGTGGATCCCGCCGGCTATCCCTCGCAGGCGACCTCGGTGCCCGTGGGATTCAGGGTCGCGGCGCTCCCCGGGATGCGGTATGTGGCCTCGCAGGTGCTCCCGCGGCGCGTGATCGAGAGCAGCGTACGGAATGTGTATGGCGATCCGTCGAAGGTGACGCCGGAGCTCGTGGACCGCTATTACGAGCTCACGTTGCGCGAGGGGAATCGCCGGGCGTTCACGCAGCGACCGCGGGCGGGGAGTGGTGGCGCCGCGAATCGCGGCGGTGGGCTCGACACGCTCCAGATCGCGACGATCCGTGCGCCGACGCTGATCCTCTGGGGAGAGCTGGACCGACTGATCCCGCCGGCGAATGCGGCGCGGTTCGCGCGGGACATCCCGGGGGGCCAGGTGGTGCGCTTCCCCACGTTGGGGCATGTCCCGCACGAGGAGGATCCGGCACAGACCCTCGTGCCGGTGCAGGCGTTCCTCGCGACGCTCCCGCGCTGAGCGCGCGGCGCGTCACTCAGACCTTGAGGATGATTCCCCTCCGACGCAGCGGCTCGAGGATCGCCCACCAGACACAGACGAAGGTCAGCGCGAAGGCGAGCGAGGCGTTCTTCGGCGTGAGGTACGGCGCAAAGACGCCGTTGTAGATCACCGACTGCACGGCGACCATCTTCCCGGCCACGTCGATCTTCCAGAGCGAGCCCATGGTCTTGGCCATGAGGCCAGAGCCCAAGAAGGCGAGCAAGGGATTCACCCCGAAGGCGAGGAAGGGCGTCGTGAGACGGGTCATGACCGGCCCCTCACCCAACCAGGTGATCGTTGCGATCGCCATCGCCGCGAGCCCGGCGGTCAGCAGCACATAGCTCGAGGTCCAGAGCGATTTATTGATCGGGAAGGACCACCCCCACATCGCACCAGCCATCGCGCAGAGCGCCCCGACGGCGAAGAGGCCGTTGAGTCGTTCGCTGAGCGGTCGATCGCTCGCGATCCAGCGCCCCGCGAAGGTGCCGAGGATCGCGGTGCCAATCGCGGGGAGGGTGGAGAGCACGCCCTCGGGATCCCAGGTCTTCGATTGGCGCCAGAGATGCCCATCGAGCAGGGCGCGATCGAGCCAGGCCGCGAGGGTGTGCGGCGGGGAATCAAGGAAGAGGATCCCGGGCCCACCCTGCCCTGGCACGGGGAGCCGCGTCATCGCGAACCAGTAGCCGTAGAGCAGCACGGCGAGGGTGATCACCTGCTGCTTGAGCGTGGTGCGTTGCGTGAGGAGCGCGGCGCAGATGTACACGAGGCCGATGCGGGGGAGGACTCCGGGGATGCGGAGGCCGGTGATGCGCTCGAGCGGATAGAAGGGGAAGGCGGCGAGCGCCCATCCGCACAGGATGATGATCGCGCCACGCTTGATCGCCTGGATGCGCAGCGCCGATTCGCTGTCGCCACGCGCGCGGCGCGCCTCCCGCGAGAGATGCGTGGTGACGCCGACGATGAAGAGGAAGAAGGGGAAGATGAGATCGGTGGGGGTCCACCCATGCCAGCGCGCGTGCGCGAGGGGGGGATAGATGTGCCCCCAGCTTCCGGGGTTGTTGACGAGGAGCATCCCCGCGACGGTGAGGCCGCGGAAGACATCGAGGGAGCGAAGGCGCGTGGTCGGGGTCATCAGGGACGTCGTCCGGCGCGGGGGGCCACGGGTTGCGGCCCATCGCGCACGATCATAACCGCATTGCCGACGGGCCGCTCGCCGGTGGGGTCGCTGGGACGGTTGCGCACCTGTCCCCCCACCCAGAGCGCCGTCGACCCGCCCCCGTCGAGGTTGAGCCCTTCGGTGATCCCGAGCTCGCGCATGAGTTCGGCGAGCTCCACCAAGGTCATCCCGGCGCTCGCGGTCTGACGCCCATCGACGGCGATGAGCCAGAGGATACGGCCACCCTCTGAGGTGCCGATCGCGCTGCGGGGGTGCCGCGCGGCGGAGAACGCGGGGGCCGTCCGCTCGAGGGAGTCGGCCTGCGGCGCGAGACTCACGCTGTCACGCACGAGTATGGGCCAGCCTCCGACGGTGGCGCGGGGAGCGAGGCGGCGCGCTGGACGCACGCCTGCCACACCGGATGTGGACGCCGGGAGCGCGGGGGCGACGAACCGGTGCGTGATGCGCAGGCGGGATGCCCCGCCCCACCAGCGCCGCTGCGCGGCGCGTGTGATCGAATCGAGCCGCGCCCGGGCCTGAGCGCCGTAGGCGACGAGTCGGCGTCCGTGGATCGTGGTGTCCCCCGTGACGCGACGCGTGGAGTCATCTACGGGCGCCGTCCCCCAGCGCGCATCAAAGGACACGAGCGCGGAGGACTGGCTCGGGCGCGCGTTCACGCCATCAAGGACAAAGGTCAGGCGACCGATGCGCAGACGCCCCTCGTAGGCGAGGCCGGCGATGATCGGCGTGCCGTCGGCGTCGATCGCGAACTGGCCCCGCTGGATGCGGCGCCCCTGCCGGGGGAGATCGAAGCCCACGATCCCTTTCCAGACCTCGCCATCGATCACCTGATTATTGGTGACCTCCCCCGTGCGAAGATCGAAGAAGTCGGCATTGAGGGCGACCGGGACCTCGCGCTGCGCGCTCAGTCGCGACGCCATGGCTGAGGTGGCCTCCCGGCCACGGAGTGAATCGAAAGCGTGGCGGACGGTGAGCGTCCACGGGCCCTCAGCGCGATCGACCCGCACCAGATGGATCTGCCACGGGCCGGCGGGACGGACGATGCGCTGGTAGGTGATACCTGGCGCGACGTTATCAACCGTTACCGGCTGCTGGGCCGCCAGTGGCATCCCGACAAGAAGGGTCAGGACACTACCATACTGATTGACACGACTCACCATGCGCCCTAACGTAGCCCGGTTCTCTCACCTCCGTGAGAGTGCGATCACCCTCTACCCCGGAACAGCTCTCATGCAGAGACGATTCCTCGCGGTGATGATGGGCATGCTGCTCTTCGCCGCGCCACTCCTGGCGCAGGAGAAGGTGGTCACCGGTAAGGTGACCAGTGAGCAGGGGACCCCCCTGCCCGCCGTGACCGTCCTCATCAAAGGCTCCACCACCGGCGTCCAGACCGATCGGGACGGCGTCTACGCCATCCGCGCCTCGATCGGCCAGGTGTTGCAGTACCGCCTGATCGGCCATGCGCCGCAGGAGAAGACGGTCGGTGCGGAGTCGCGCATCGACCTCACCCTGCGGCGCGTGGCGACGAACCTCGATGAGGTCGTCATCACGGCGCTCGGCCAGACCGCGAAGCAGCGGAGCCTGGGCTATTCGCAGCAGGCAGTCCAGGGGCCCGAGATCGCGCAGACGACGCGTCAGAACTTCATCAACTCGCTGCAGGGGCGCGTGGCGGGGGTGGAAGTGACGAGCTCCTCGGGCGTGCCCGGGGCCTCGTCCCAGATCACGATCCGCGGCGTGAGCTCGATCAGCTCGAGCAACCAGCCGCTGATCATCATCGACGGGTTGCCGATCGACAACAAGACGCTCAACACGGGGGTGCTCGCCTCGGATGCCCCGGGCTCGAACACCGCGTTCAGCAACCGCGGGCTCGACTTCACGAACCGCGCGGCCGACATCAATCCGGAGGACATCGAGACCCTCGTGGTGCTCAAGGGCCCGGAGGCCTCGGCGCTCTACGGCATCGACGCGGCGAACGGTGCGATCGTGATCACCACCCGCCGCGGGTCGGCGGGGACCGGGGGGCTCGAATACAGCAACAACTTCCGGATCGAGAGCGTGCGAACGCAGCCCAAGATCCAGCGGACCTACGGCCCGACCTCGACCGATGGGTCGGGGCTCCTCTCGGCCTTCCAGTACTTCGGGCTTCCCTATGCGGACACCACGACGTTCTTCAACAACGTCGATGGCTTCTTCCAGCCGGCGCTCACGCAGCGGCATGCCCTCTCCTTCAATGGTGGGGCGCAGGACAACCGCGTGAACTACCGCGTGGCGGTCGCCGCCGATGACCAGCGCGGGGTGATCCCGAACTCCGTCTACAAGCGGATCAACCTCACCGGCGCGACGCAGGCACAGGTGACGCCCTGGCTCAAATCTGATCTCTCGATGCAGTACACCTTCGCGTCGAACGAGCAGTCGTACAAGGGCGCGAACGGCCCGCTGATCGGCCTCCTCATCTGGCCGCAGACCGACGATGCCAAGGAGTTCGCGACGCCCGCGGGGACGCGGCGCCGCATCACGACGGCGACGGCCGGGTCGGCGGAGACGGATAACCCGTACTTCAACGTCCTCCGGAACCGCATCAGCTCGGACAACACCCGCCTGATCGCGAACCTCGGGCTCGTCGTGACGCCGTTCTCGTGGGGCTCGCTCAAGTCGAACATCGGCTTGGACACCTACACCAACGACAACCTCGTGCTCCGGCATCCGGAGAGCGTGTACGGCTTCAGCAACAAGGGCATCCTGGACGTGGCGGGGGACAACACCCGCAACATCAACATCCAGACGCTGCTCAACGTGAATAGCCGGCAACTGACGAAGGACCTCTCGATCAGCGGGTTCGTCGGGAATCAGATCTCGCAGTTCCGCTCGGCGACGAGCGCGCTGCGCGGGGAGAACTTCCTCGACCCGAACTTCGTCTCGGTCAACAACACGGCGAGCCGGACGAGCCGCACGACGATCGCCGAGCGCCGCCTGCTCAGCGCCTTCGGGAGCGCGACGCTCAACTATCGCGACTACCTCTACGTCACGGCGACGGGGCGGAATGACTGGACCTCGACGATCCCGGTGGAGCGGAACTCGTTCTTCTATCCCTCGCTCTCGACCAGCTTCATCTTCTCGGA
>JBMTXT010000073.1:0-9631 GCA_049453775.1 Gemmatimonadaceae bacterium
CTCATCGGATTCGCCGGGGCGCCATGGACCCTCTTCGCCTACATGACCGAGGGCAAGGGGACCAAGTCGTTCAGCATCGCCAAGAAGCTCCTCTTCGCCGACCCTGTCTTCTCGCATACCCTCATGGAGCGGCTTGCCGACAACGTCGGACGCTTCCTCGTCGCGCAGGCCGCGGCGGGCGCCCAGGCGCTCCAGATCTTCGACTCCTGGTCCGGCTCACTCGGTCCCCGGGAATACCGGGAGTTCGCCTTGCCGTACATGGCGCGCGCTGCTGCGATCGCCAAGACCGCCGGCGTCCCCGTCATCTGCTTCGCGCCCGGCGCCGGCTGGGCGCTCGGCGAGATCGCCGAAGCCACGGGATGCGACGTCCTCGGCGTCGACTGGCACACCGATGCGGCGTGGGCTCGCGGCGTGGCCGACGCGACGAAGCGCGCGATCCAGGGGAACCTTGATCCGACGACCCTTTATGCGAGCCCCGAGGTGATCCGCGAGCGGACCCTCCAGATGCTCGCGAAGATCGACGGCCCCGGCTACATCGCGAACCTCGGGCATGGGATCCTCCCCGATATCCCGGTCGCGCATGCCAAGGCGTTCATCGAGACCGTGCAGGGGTGGGATTCACGGGCCCATGCCGCGGCGACACAGGCCATGGAGGTCGGATCATGAAGGCGACGGGCGGGACGACGCGCACCGCGCGACGCGAGACGATGGCGGCCTGGACCGCACAGCTCCAGGACGAGATCACCGCGTTCTTCGAAGGGCTCGATGGCGGACGCTTCGAGGAGGCCACCTGGGACCGTCAGGGGGGCGGGGGGGGACGGTCGCGTCTCTTGGTCGATGGGGCGGTCTTCGAGAAGGCGGGGGTCAATCGTGCCTTGGTGGAGGGGATCCTCCCTCCCGAGGCCGCGAAGCGTCTCGGCGGGAACGTCCCGGTGGACACCACCCCCTACTTCTTCGCGACCGGGGTCAGCGTCGTCGTACATCCACGCTCGCCGATGGTCCCGACGGTGCATCTCAACGTGCGGTACTTCGAGCTCACCGATGCCGATGGCCGCCTGCATGATGCCTGGTACGGGGGCGGGACCGATCTCACCCCGATGCATCCCTTCCCCGAGGATGCGCGCCACTTCCATCGGTCCCTCAAGTGGGCCTGCGACGCACACGACGCGCGCCTCTACCCCGCGCACAAGGCGTGGTGCGACGAGTATTTCCGCAACCTGCACCGCGCCAATGAAGCGCGCGGCATCGGCGGGGTCTTCTTCGATCATCTCCGGCCGAACGAGGCGCCGTTCCATCTGGATGCCGAGGCGCTGCACACCTACGTGACGAGCATCGGTCGGGCCCTCGATGATGCCTATGGACCGATCGTCGATGCCCGCCGAGACCTCCCCTACTCCGAGCGCGACAAGGCGCTGCAGCTCTACCGCCGCGGACGCTATGTGGAGTTCAACCTCGTCCATGATCGCGGGACGATCTTCGGTCTCCAGACGGGGGCGCGGACCGAGAGCGTCTTGATGTCACTCCCCCCACTCGCCTCCTGGCCGGCCTCGGTCGACCACGCGCCGGGATCGATCGAAGCCGAGCTCACCGCGATGCTCGCGCCGCGCGACTGGGCGGCGGAGGCGTAAGGGATGCGCGTCGCGGTCATCGGTGCGGGGATCACCGGGCTGAGCACCGCGCTCGAGCTGCGCACCCGCGGGGTGGATGTCACCCTGTTCGAAGCGAGCGGGCGCGTCGGTGGAGTGATCACCACCATCGAGCGGGACGGCTATCTCGTCGAGGCGGGGCCCACCTCGCTCACCGCGACGACGGCGCTCGAGGGGTTGATCGATCAGCTCGGGCTCGGCGACCAGCGCGTGATGCCGGCCGCCGCTGCGAAGCGGCGCTTCATCGTGCGTGATGGGGTGCTCTGCCCCCTGCCCCATGGTCCCGGGTCGCTCGTCTCCTCGAAAGCGCTCTCGGGCTCAGCGAAGTTGCGACTCCTCCGCGAGCCCTTCGTGGGTGCGGTGCGTGACGCCGAAGATGAGTCGATCGCCTCGCTCGTGCGGCGTCGGCTCGGTGACGAGATCCTCACCTATCTGGTGGGTCCCTTCGTCTCCGGCGTCTATGCAGGGGATCCGGAACGGCTCTCCGCGCGCTACGCGATGCCGATGCTCTACCATGCGGAGCGGCGCCATGGTTCCCTCCTCGTGGGGGGGATGCGAGAGGCCAAGGCCAAGCAGGGGGTCGTCCGGCAGAAGGGGATCACCAGCTTCCGCGACGGCTTGGCGACCCTCCCCACCGCGATGCACGCCGCCCTCGGGTCGCGCGTCGTCCTCGGGACGCGCGTCGTCGCCGTCGCGCGCGAGGGCGATCAGTGGCGCCTCCAGCTCGATGGATCGGGCCAGCGGAGCTCGACCCTCGTCGATGCCGTCATCTACGCCGGTCCCGCGCATGCGATCGGCGGGGTCGGACTTCCCATGGAGGCGCAGCAGGCGCTCGCCCCTGTCGCGGCGATGAGTCATCCCCCGGTCGCGACGATGGCACTTGGGTTCCCGCGCGCCGCGGTCGAGCATGCGCTCGACGGCTTTGGGATGCTCTGTCCCGCGGTGGAGGGGCGCACCATCCTCGGCGCGATCTTCTCGTCGTCACTCTTCCCGCACCGTGCACCAGATGGACATGTGCTGATCACCTGCTTCTTGGGTGGGGCGCGGGAGCCAGGGACCGGCCGGTTGGAGACGGCAGAGGTGTTGCCGCTCGTGTTACGTGATCTGCACGAGCTGATCGGCGCCACCGGCCAACCGACCTTCGTGCACCATCAACGCTGGGCGCGGGCGATCCCGCAGTATCAGTTGGGGCATGACGCGGTGATGAGCGGGGCGGCCCGTGCAGAGTCCGCCTGCCCCGGGCTCTATCTCACCGGACAGTGGCGCGCCGGGGTCTCCCTCGGGGAGTGCATCGCGCAGGGGCAGGAGATGGCCGCGCGCGTGGTCACTGAGCGGTGGATGTCCGGCGCGGCCTGAGGGCGCGCGCGCCTATCCCTTAAGCGAGACGACTCGCCTCACCCTCGTCGTGCGTGAGCCGCGCCAAGAGCGCGGAGAGCCGGACCGCGTGCTGCGTCGCCGACTCCACCTCATGGAGGAGCGGGGCGATCGATCCCACGTCGGCGCTGTCCGCGATCTCGCTCACCGCCACCCCGGCATTCGCCCAGATCGCCGAGACGAGCGCCTGGACCGAGGGCGTGGCAGGCGGCGTCTCGTCGGAGGGACGCTGCGACGAGAAGATCGTGCGTTGCAACCGCTCTCGCGCCTCCTCGGCGGCGTGCCGCTGGGTGAGGTCGGTGAGCATGATGATCACCCCGAAGAGGCCACCATCGAACCCCGGGATCGGATCGGCGCGGAGGGCGACCGGGGTCCCCGGCTCTCCACCGCGCGCCATCAACCGGAGTTCGCCACGCCAGGGACGACGGTCGGTGAGGAGATGCTGGAGCATCGCCTGCGTCCGCGGGACATCATCGAAGCAGGCGGCGAGGTCGGCCAGCGTCTCGATCGTGCGATGTGGCCCGCCGATCAGCCAGTCGAGGGCGCGCGTGGCGACGAGGATTTCCCCCCGATCGTCGGCGATGACCACTGGATCATCTGAGGCCTCGATCGAGCGACGCATCGCCGCGAGCTGATTCTCCGCGATCAGGATCCGCACCGCACGGAGCTGGAGGACCATGTCCGCGAGGGAAGCCCCGATCGCCTTGGCGATCGCGCATTCCCGCATCTTCCAGGTGAGCGCGGTGTCGCGGACGAGCTCATGCCACCCCGCTGGCGCCTCGGTCGGCACGTCGGGCGCGACCTTCGTCGACCGCGTCGCGCGATCGGGCGCCGGTCCAGCCCCCCAGGTCACGTCGCGGAGCTGCTCGCGCCGGAACCAGGCGAGATATTCCCCGCGCACCCCACCGACCCGCACCGCGAGCACACCGGCCGCGGTCCGCGTGAGTCCCGCGAGCGGGGGATGCAGCTTCGCGACGGCGGCCGTCGCGAAGACGGGATCGACCTCCTGCGTGTCGAGCCAGCTGAAGAGGGCGCGGAGATCGCTGAGCGCGGGGACCTCACCGGTCGAGGTGATCTCCCCGTCGAAGAGGAGCGCGGCGCCGGTCGCCCCCAAGGGCTGCAGGAGTTGCCGCGGCGCCTCGAAGAGGGCGCGGCGCCAATCCCCATCGCCGCCGGTCGCCTCGATCAAGCGATGCTCCAACCGCCGCACCAAGACCTCGGCCTGCGCCTCAGCGTAATGCTCGAGGGCGGAGATGCGCGTCGAGACCACCTCGGCGATCAACTCGCATGCCGCACGGACATCGAAGGGGAGATGCCGCGCGGCATGATGCTGACAGCTGATCACGCCCCAGAGGCGTCCCTCATGGGTGAGCGCCGCTTCGAAGGTCGCGAGGATCCCCTCGCTCCGGAGTCGCGCGCGCACCGTGTCGGGAACGCCGGCGAGGCCAACGAGCGAGAGTTCGAGCGCACGGTCGGTCGCCCCATCGTGGTCGGGGACGAGGGCCATGGGGGCCTGACTCGCATCGCTCAGGAGGAAGCATTTGCGGCGAAGGAGACGGTCGCCCCCGATCACCGGCACCGTCGTCGAGGGGAAGCGCCGATGCAGATAGTCCGTCAGCCCACGCCGACGCGACTCCGCGATCACCTCGCCGTGCCCCGCCTCGTCGAGGCGATGCACGCCGACGCGATCATAGCCGGTGAGCAGACGGATCTCCTCGCTCACGATCTCCGCGAGCGCGGGGAGCGAGTTCGCCGATCCCAGGCGCCCGACGATGGTGGAGAGTCGGGTGGTGAGATCGTCGCGCGCCGGGAGCAGGCGGCGCTGGAGATCATCGAGTTCGATGAGGAGCCGATTCGGGGCGACCCGATGCACCTGCATCGTCGCCGTGAGGGGACCACGCCCACCGAGGAGTCGCACGCGCATCGGATGCGGGGCCACCACACTCGCCTGCGACTGCATCGCGCGCACCGCCTCCACCAGCGCCGGACCGAGGCGATCGATCGGGAATCCGAGGAGTGCCGACGGATCCCACCCGATCAGGTCGGCGACCTGCGGTGTGACCTGCTGGATCGTGAGCCCAGCGTCGTCGACGACGAGTCCCACCCCATGCGCCTGCAACCCGACCGGCGCGAGCGCGTCACGGTCGGGGAGGGTCGTGCTGTTACCGATAGGGGGGCGATCGGTAGGGGACATCAGGGTCCGACTGGGGGGAACGCCACCCATCCATCCGGGTGGGCATGTCCCTCTATATATGGTCGGGACCAGAAAAAAGCACTAGGCAAAATTAGGACCCGTCCGTCCAGTATCCCTGACGATCGGAAAGCGTGACAGATTCCGATTTTGGTCGTATCTTCGCGGAGATGGCCCGAGAGGGCCCGACATGTGGCGGGGTGCCGGGGCAAGGTCTGTCCAGGTTTCCCTCCCCTCCCCCGGGGGTGGCGGTTGGCAGCTGGGACTTCATTAGTGATCGGGACGCGCGCGAGCCAACTCGCGCTCTGGCAGTCGAACCATGTGAAGGACCGCCTCTGCGCCCTCCACCCTGGGCTGACCGTTTCATTAGAGCGGATCTCCACCCGAGGTGATGAGATCCAGGATCGTCCCCTCGCGGCGATCGGTCGCAACTCCCTCTTCGTCGCCGAGATCGAAGAAGCGCTCCGCAGCCGGCGGGTGCGCCTCGCCGTGCATAGCGCGAAGGATCTCCCGTCGACCCTTCCGCCCGAGTTCACGATCGTCGCGTACTCGGAACGTGTGGACCCACGTGATGCCCTGATCTCGCGCGCCGGTCGGCTCGCCGAGCTCCCCCACGGGGCGCGCGTGGGGACCAGCAGTCCGCGGCGCGCCTGTCAGCTGAAGGCGCTCCGCCCCGACCTCATCTGTCTCGATATCCGCGGGAACGTCGACACCCGTCTCGCCAAGCTCGATCGGGGCGACTACGAGGCGATCGTCCTCGCCGCCGCCGGTCTCACGCGACTCGGCTGGGAGGGACGGGTCACCGAGTACCTCGATCCCGAGACGATGCTCCCCGCCGTCGCGCAGGGGATCCTCGCGATCGAGGCGCATGCGGACGATGCGGAGGTCGCCGCCCTCTGCGCGCCACTCGATCATCTCCCGAGCCGGCGCCGCGCGGAGGCGGAGCGGGCCTTCCTCGCCGCGATGGGCGCGGGGTGCAACGCCCCACTCGCCGGCTTCGCGACCCTCGAGGGGGATCGGCTCACCATGACGGCGCTCGTCGGGGCGCCCGATGGACGACTGGTGCGCGTGCAAGAACAGGGCGCGATCGCCGATGCGGTGGCGATCGGTGAGCGCACGGCGACCGCGCTGGAGCGCGGTGGCGGGGCGACCCTGCTCGCTGAGGCGCTCGCCCATTCGAACGTCGCTCCCCAGCCCCCATCGCATGGGTGAGCGGCCCCTCCTCGGGCGACGGATCGTCGTCACCCGCTCGGCGCATCAGAGCGCCGGGTTGTTGGAGACGCTCCGCTCGCTCGGCGCGATCCCCGTCGCGGCGCCGGCGATCCGCCTGTTGCCGCCGGAGGATCTGGCGCCGCTGATGGAGGCGGTCCGTCAACTCGACACCTTCGATTGGCTCGTCTGCACGAGTGGGAACGCGGTCAGTGCGCTGAACGAGGCGCGCCGCGCCCTCGGCCTCGCGTGGCCGGCGCGGCTCCGCATCGCCGCCGTGGGCGCTGGCACCGCGCGAGCGCTCGAAGAGGCGGGGGCACAGGTCGCCTTCGTCCCGACGCGCGCACTCGGCGAGGTGTTGGGGCGTGAGCTTCCCGTGGCGCCGGGGGAGTCAGTGCTCTGGCCACACGGGGATCTCGCCGGCCCCGCGATGCACGATGGGCTCCTCGCGCGCGGGGCCCAGGTGACCGCCCCCGTGGCCTATCGCACCGTCTCCGATGCCGGCTCGCTCGGCGTCGTCGAGATCCTGCGCGACGGGCATATCGATGCGATCACCTTCACGAGCGGCTCGACGGTGCGCCATGTGGCGGAAGGCCTCTCCGCCGCCGGGATCGGGCTCGAGTCCCTCGAGGCCGGCACCCGGCCCCTGATCATCTGCATCGGTCCGGTGACCGCCGAGGCGGCGCGCCAGGCGGGATTACCGGTGGATGCCGTGGCGGCGACGCACGATGATGCCGGACTCGTCGATGCGCTCCTCCGCTCGCTTACGCCCCGCTCGATGGCGGTCTGACCCGATGACTATCTCCCCTCTTCGCTTCCTGTCCGCATGACCGATCATCCCTCTGCTGACACGCCGCTCCATGGCCTGCGGCCGCGCCGAACGCGGCGCACCCCCGCGCTCCGCGCCTTCGTGCGCGAGACCACGCTCGATGCCGCCCAACTGATCCACCCACTCTTCATCGTCGAGGGGACCGGGGTGCGGAAGCCGATCGAGACGATGCCGGGGCATGCGCAGCTCTCGATCGATCAGCTCGAGGGCGAGCTGCGGGAGATCCTCCCCCTGGGGATCCGGAGTGTGTTGCTCTTCGGGATCCCCGCGCGCAAGGATGCGACCGGTGCGGGGGCGTGGGATCCGCAGGGACCGGTGCCGAAGGCGATCCGCGAGTTGAAGCGGCTCGCGCCAGGTCTCCTCGTGATCGCCGACGTCTGTCTCTGCGAGTACACCGCACATGGGCACTGCGGGATCGTGCACGACCAGTCGGGGGTCGTCGACAACGACGCGACCCTCCCGATCCTCGGCCGCACCGCGGTCGCCTACGCCGCCGCCGGAGCGGATATCGTAGCGCCGAGTGCGATGATGGATGGGCAGGTCGCCGCGATCCGCAGCGCGCTGGATGTGGCGGGGTTCCTCGACACGCCGATCCTGAGCTATGCGGCGAAGCATGCCTCGGCGTTCTATGGCCCCTTCCGTGGGGCCGCGGAGAGCACGCCCGCCTTCGGTGATCGTCGGGCCTATCAGATGGATCCCGCCAATGCGCGGGAGGCGCTGGTCGAGGTGCAGCTCGATGTCGATGAAGGCGCCGATCTGTTGATGGTGAAGCCCGCCGGGAGCGCGCTCGACATCATCCGGCAGGTGCGCGATGCCTTCCCGCATCCACTCGTGGCGTATCAGGTGAGCGGCGAGTACGCGATGCTCAAGGCCGCGGCCCAGCGTGGATGGCTCGACGAGCCGCGCGCGGCGATCGAGTCGCTCGTCGCGATCCGTCGCGCCGGCGCCGACCAGGTGATCACCTACTATGCGAAGGAGGTCGCGCGATGGCTGTCCACGGCGGAGTGATCTCGCCTCACGCATCGGCGCCCAGCACGTCCCAGTCGGAGACGCTCTTCGCGCGCGCCCGTACCGTGATGCCCGGTGGAGTCAGCAGCCCGGTGCGCGCCTTCCGCTCGGTGGGTGGCACCCCACGCTTCATCGCGAAGGCACAGGGTCCCTACATGTGGGATGCCGATGGCCAGCGCTACGTGGACTTCGTCCTCTCCTGGGGGCCGATGATCCTCGGGCATGCGCACCCTGAGGTGGTGGAGGCGGTGCAGCGTCAGGTGAGCTCAGGGATGAGCTTCGGCGCCCCCTGCGCACTCGAGGCCGATCTCGCCGAGCGGATCATCGCGCTGGTGCCATCGATCGAGATGGTGCGCTTCGTCTCGAGCGGGACCGAGGCGACGATGAGCGCGGTGCGGCTCGCGCGTGCCGCGACGGGGCGCGCGAAGATCCTCAAGTTCGAAGGGTGCTATCACGGGCATGGCGATGCCTTCTTGGTCGCCGCGGGCTCTGGTGTGGCGACGCTCGGATTGCCGGATTCGCCGGGCGTCACGCCGGGAACCGCCGCCGATACGCTGACCGCGCCCTACAACGATCTCGGTGCCGTGGAGCGGATGTTCGACGCGCATCGCGACGGGATCGCTGCGGTGATCGTCGAGCCGGTGGTGGGGAATGCGGGGTTCATCCGTCCCAATCCGGGCTTTCTCGAAGGTCTCCGTGCGCTCTGCACCACGCATGGGGCCGTACTCATCTTCGACGAGGTGATGACCGGGTTCCGTGTGGCGATGGGTGGGGCGCAGGCGCGCTTCGGGGTGATGCCCGATCTCACCACGCTCGGGAAGGTGATCGGCGGGGGGATGCCGGTCGGCGCGTATGGTGGGCGTGCCGATCTGATGGCGCAGGTCGCGCCGGCGGGGACGATGTATCAGGCAGGGACGCTCAGCGGGAACCCCGTCGCGATGATCGCGGGGATCACGACGCTCGACATCCTCTCACGAGAGGGGGTGTTCGCGAAGGCCGAGCGGGCGGCGGCGCAGTTGGTGACGATGCTCTCGCGCTGGGCGGAGGGGCGTGGGATCCCCTTCCAGGCGGCGCACGTGGGGTCGATGTGGGGATCGTTCTTCACCGCGACCCCGGTCACCGATTACGCGACGGCGAAGACCGCCGACACCGCGCGGTACGGCCGATTCTTTCATCAGATGCTCGCGCATGGGGTCTATCTGGCGCCGAGCCAGTTCGAGGCGGGGTTCACCTCGATCGCCCACGATGATGCGGTGTTGGGCGAGGTCCTGCAGGCGTTGATGCGCTGCGAGGGGTGACGAGAGGCGCCGGTCGGAATCGAACCGACGAATAGCAGATTTGCAGTCTGCCGCCTTACCACTTGGCCACGGCGCC
>JBMTXT010000074.1:0-9624 GCA_049453775.1 Gemmatimonadaceae bacterium
GCATCACGATTGTCGGTGACCACCTTGTGGCGCAGGTGCGGGAGCACGTTGTACACCGAGAGCTCCACCATCTTCGGATCGACCATCAGGAAACGCAGCGTCTTCGGCGTGTGCCGGTAGATGAGCGAGGTGATGATCGTGTTCACGCAGACCGACTTCCCTGACCCGGTCGCGCCGGCGATCAGGAGGTGCGGCATCTTCGCGAGATCGGTGACGACGGGGCGCCCCTCGAGATCCTTGCCGAGCGCCACTGGGAGCGCCATCGGCTTCCGCTGATACTCCTCGGACTCGAGCATCTCGCGGAAGGCGACCATCTCGGGTGCGGGGTTCGGCACCTCGACCCCGACGGCGCCCTTCCCCGGGATCGGCGCGACGACGCGGATGGACGGGGCGCGCATCGCGAGCGCGAGGTCATTCGCGAGATTGGCGAACTGGCGCACCTTCACGCCCGGCCCGGGCTCGATCTCGAACTGCGTGACGGTGGGACCGCTGGTCCGCCCGCTGAGCGTGCCGTCGACCTTGAAGGTCTTGAGCGACTCGATGAGCTTCGCCCCCATCTGTTCGAGCTGCACCCGACCCGCGTTCAGATCGCGTTCGGCCCCCGGGGTGAGGAGCTCGATGCTCGGCAGCTCATCGGGGTCGATCACGACAGCAGGCTTCGCGCGCCGCGGCCCACGCTTTCGCGCGGCCTTCGGTTCCTCCGATTCGACCTCCTCCTCTGCCTCTTCGTCCTCATCGTCCTCCTCGACGAGATCGGACGACGACTCCACCGGGTGGAGGACCTCGATCTCCTCTCGCTCGACAACCGGTGCCTCGATCGGGACGGCGGTCGGGGGGAGGACTGTCTCAGCCGCTGCGGTGGCTGGGAGGGCGAGCCCCATCAGCGAGAGGTCGACCGCCGGCATCTCGGCCGCCGAGGGCTCCATCGCTTCGGCGGTGGTGATCGGCTCCGGCGTCGCTGGCTTGGGACGAGGCGCGGGGAGTTTGACCGAGACGAGGCTCTTGATCGGGTTCCACGCCACGGTCGCCACGGTGAGGACGCTGACGGCGGTGACGATGACGAACCAGGCGCCGCCCCGCCCCAAGGCCTCTGCGAGGTAGAACCCCGCGAAGCCCCCCCAGAGGCCGGTGACGGTGTCCGCCGTCCCTGCCGGCACGGCACCGAGGCGCGCGAGCCCGGCGGCGACCGGGATGATCAGGACGAGCCCGACGGGGAAGAGATCGATGCGCGCCTGCGTCGGGTTCCCGAGACGGCCGAGGAGCCGAAGGCCTCGAATCGCGGGGATGAAGGGGACGACGATCGCGGCGAGCCCGCCGACGAGCGAGAGGATCGTCCAGCGGAGGCACCCCCCCACGGGGCCAAAGGCGCCCCCGGCGGTCGAACAGGACTCGGCGGGTGCGGGGGTGCGACCGAAGATCAGCGCGCCGGCGAGGAAGAGCGAGCCGACCAGAAGGATGATCCCGGCGATCTCCTGCCGGAGCGGGGAGGCAGGACGCTCCGGCGCTCCCTTCTCCTCGCTGCGGGTCACGTCACCCGCTGCGGGGCGCTCCTCCTCCGCCGCGGTGACTGCGCGACGCGCCCGTGGCTTTCGCGCGGCGGGGGCGAGGGGGGAATCGAGGAACAGCGGATCGTCTGACGCGGGCTTCCGGGGCATCGGCCGTCTGGGGTCGAAGGGATACCCTTCGGACGACCCACGGTCCCCTCAGGAAACGCGTCGCACCCCGCGCCGCTGGCGTCGGGGCTCGGGCCGTCGATCAGCCCCGCTTCGCGAAGAGGTCGGCGCCTTCCTGCTCCAAGAACTTCGTGTGCACATCCCCTCGCACGAAGTGCGGATGCTGCATCAGCGTCCCCAAGAACGGGATCGTCGTCGGCACCCCTTGGATCACGAAGCTCTCGAGGGCGAACCGCATCTTGGCGATCGCCTCGGCCCGATCCTTCCCATGCACGATGAGCTTGGCGATCATCGAGTCGTAGTACGGGGGGACGGTGTAACCCGCATAGGCGTGGGTATCGACCCGGATCCCATTGCCGCCGGGCATATGGAAGACCTCGATCGTCCCGGGGCCCGGCTGGAAGTTGCGCGCGGGGTCCTCCGCGTTGATGCGGCACTCGATCACATGCCCGCGGAGCTCCGGGGTCTGCGTCACCGAGAGCGGGAGTCCTGCCGCGACGCGGATCTGCTCCTTCACGAGATCGACCCCGGTGAGCATCTCGGTGACCGGATGCTCGACCTGGATGCGGGTGTTCATCTCCATGAAGTAGTACGACCCGTCGCTATCGAGGAGCATCTCGATCGTCCCGGCCCCGACATAATCGATCGCCTTGGCCCCCTTCACCGCAGCGGCGCCCATCCGCTCGCGCAGCTCGGGCGTCATCACCGGGCAGGGCGCTTCCTCGACGAGCTTCTGGTGACGGCGCTGCACGGAGCAGTCGCGTTCGCCGAGATGGATGACGTTCCCGTGCGTATCGCCGAGGATCTGGAACTCCACATGCCGCGGCCGCTCGAGATACTTCTCGACGTAGACGGAGCCGTTGCCGAAGGCGGAGAGCGCCTCCGACCGTGCGAGCTGGAAGGAGCGCGCGAAGTCATCGGCATCCCGCGCGACGCGCATCCCCTTCCCGCCCCCACCGGCGGCGGCCTTGATGATCACCGGGAAGCCCATCTGCTCCGCGATGGCGAGCGCCTCGTCGACGTCCTCGACGGGGCCCGGGGAGCCGGGGACGACGGGGACGTCGTTCGCGACCATCGCGGCACGCGCCGCCGCCTTGTCCCCCATCGTGCGGATCTGGTGCGGGGTCGGCCCGATGAAGGTGATCCCGCTCGCCGCGCAGGTCTCCGCGAACTCGGCGTTCTCCGCGAGGAAGCCGTACCCCGGGTGGATGGCGTCGGCGCCAGCGATCTCCGCCGCCGCGATGAGCCGCGGGATGCGCAGATAGGACTCGCGCGCGGGGGCCGGCCCGATGCAGACGTCGTCATCGGCGAAGCGGACATGGAGCGACTCCCGGTCGGCCTCGGAGAAGACGGCGACCGTCTCCACCCCGAGCTCCCGGCAGGCGCGCACGACGCGCAGCGCGATCTCGCCGCGGTTGGCGATCAGGACCTTACGAAACATCCGGCTCAGCTGTTCGGACGGACGCGGAAGAGCACCTGCCCGTACTCGACCGGGTGCGCGTCGGACGCGCAGACCTCGACGATCGTGCCCGAGACCTCGGACTCGATCTCATTCATGATCTTCATCGCCTCGATGATGCAGAGGACCTGCCCCTGCTTCACCTGCTGCCCGACGCTCACGTAGGGCTTGGCGCCCGGCTCCGGCGCCCCGTAGAAGGTGCCGACCATCGGCGACTTCACGTCGGTGGCGTTCCCCCCTGAGACCGGGGCGGCCTCCGGGGCCGCGGCGGGCGCCGACGCCGCGACGGGCGCGGCCGGGGCGGGAGTCGCCACTGGGGCCGCGACAGGCGGCGCGGCATAGACGGCGCCAGGACGCACGGTCGCCGTCTTGCTCAGACGGATGCGCATCCCCTTGTCCGAGGAGATCTCCATCGAATCCACGGTGGACTCGTCGAGCATCTCCAGCAGCTTCTTGACGTAGCGAAGGTCGATCATGGGGGGGTCAGCGTGATGCGTGAGACGACAGGTCGCTCGTGCCTCAGAGCTGCACGAGGTCGCGCGGGAACGAGGTCAGGACTTCCGGCCCCTCGGGGCCGAGCAGGACGTCGTCCTCGATCCGGACGCCTCCCCACCCCTCGAGGTACACCCCGGGCTCGATCGTGACGACCGCCCCCAAGGGGAGCGGCGCCTCCGCGGTCTTGGCGAGACGTGGCGCCTCGTGGACCTCGAGCCCGATGCCATGTCCGAGGGAGTGGCCGAACGCCTCCCCGAACCCGGCCCGCTCAATGTAGTCCCGCGCTAACGCGTCGGCATCCCGCCCGCGCATGCCCTGCCGAACAAGGGCCGAAGCGCTCCCGTTACTTTCCCGAACCAGGGCATGGATCTCGCGCTGCCGATCGGTCGGCGGGGCGCCGACGACGAAGGTCCGCGTGATATCCGCGCAGTAGCCCTGATGGATCGCCCCGAAGTCGATCAGGAGGAGATCGCCACGGTCGATCGCCCGCGTGGAGGCGCGCGCATGCGGGAGCGCCGACCGGGGGCCCGAGGCGACGATGGTCTCGAACGGGAACCCTTCGCTCCCCGCCACCCGCAGCGCCCCCTCGAGCGCCCCCGCCACGGCGAGCTCGGTCATCCCGACCTGGATCAGGGGGAGCGTCGCGCCCAGCGCCGCCTCGGCGATCGCGATGGCCCCCCGGATCTCGCTGACCTCCCCCGCATCCTTCACCTCGCGGAGTCCCTCGACGAGATCGACCACGGGCTCCCACTCCCACCGGGCCCCCTCCGATCCCGCCGCGAGGAAGCGCTGGGCCTCGTGGTGGAGGAGATGCCCCGTCTCGAAGGCGAGGCGCTCGACCCGCGCCTGCGTCCCGAGGATCCGCCAGAGCTCGGTCCAGAGCGAGGCGGGGGCGATGCGGACCTCGACCGCGGGATCGACCTCCGCCTTCACCTGCGTGGCGTAGCGGAAATCGGTGAGCAGGGTCGTCGACTCTCCTGTGATCAGGAGGAGGGCGTTCGAGCCGGAGAACCCGGTCAGGTACCGGATGTTCGGGAGCGCCGAGACGAGCATGGCGTCCATCCCCCGCTCGGCGAGCAACGCACCGAGTCGGGCGCGCCGGTCCGCGCGCATCAGGGCGTCGCTGGGCGGCCTGCCCCGAGGCCAGCGGACTCGACCGCATCACAGATCGCGTGCTGGATCGCGAGATGGATCTCCTGCGCGCGATCGGTGCGATCGGTGGGGACCACGAGGCAGCAATCGACCATCCCCTTGATCGCCCCGCCGTCCTTGGCGGTGAGGGCGAGCGTGCGCATCCCCATCGCACGCGCGACCTCCACGGCCCGCAGGCAGTTCGGCGAGTTCCCGCTCGTGGTGTGGACGATCAACAGATCCCCTGCCCGGCCCAGCCCCTCCACCTGGCGACTGAAGATCTCGTCGAAGGAGAAGTCGTTGCCGCAGGCGGTGAGGTTGGAGGTGTCGGTGGTCAGCGCGATCGCCCGGAGCGGGGCGCGATTCCGTCGATACCGCACCATGTACTCGGTCGCCATGTGCTGCGCGTCGGCGGCGCTTCCGCCATTCCCACAGAAGAGGAGGGTCCCCCCGTTCGCGAGGGTGCCGTGCACGAGGGCGGTCGCCTCACGGATCCCCGCACCCAACGCCGTCGCGCTCCGCGCGGCGGTCTCGGCGAGTTCGGTGAGGTGGGTGACGGGATCGATGCCGGTCATCGGAGGTCTCGCAGCGCGCGCGCTAGGGGAGCGCGTCGGTGATCCGCTGCATCGCGGCATCCGCGATGGCGGGGAGGGTGGTGGGATCGGTGACCGCCTCGAAGGCCCAGGTCACGCAGGCGTCGGCAGCGAGGAGATCGAGCGCGACGGCGCGCGCCCCCTCCCCATCCCCCTGCGCGACGGTGGTGCGGAGCAACGCCGTCGCGGTGTCGATGAACCGATCGACCGGGGCCCCATCGGCCGTGGGCACCAAATCCTGCACCCGCTCGACGAGCGCGGGCGGGACCTCGGCCGCACGCGCGGCGATCCAGTGCGCGGTCATATGCCGCCCTCCAGCGCCCCGCGCGCCACGCGCTGCGCCGCCGCACGGACCGCGTCGCGCTGCTCGGCCGCGACCCCCGCCTGCGCCATATGGGGCTTCCCGCCCCCCTTGATCCCCGTCTCGGCGCCCAAGGTCTTCACCAAGGCCCCCGCGGCGATCCCTCGCCCGACGAGGTCATCGGTGACGACGACCACCAAGCCCTGCTTGTCGTCTTCGAAGGTGCCGAGGAGGAGCCCGATCCCCGTCCCGAGCGCGGCGCGCACCGCATCGCCGAGGGCCTGCAACTCCTTCATCGTCGGGACCGCGATCTCCTTCGTGAGGAGCCGACCGGCGCCGATCGCCTCCGCCCCCGCGAGGAGGTCACCCCCGGCCACCCCACCGCCGGCCAGCGCTTCCTCGACGCGCCGCTCGAGCTTCTTCCGCTCGGCGAGGAGGTCGTCGACCTTCTTGGCGAGGGCGTCGCCGGCAAGGGTGTTCACCTTCAGCCGGGCCGCAACGGCGGTCAGAGCCGCCTCGCGCTCACGCAGCAACGCATGGGCCCGTCGGCCGGTCACCGCCTCGATGCGACGGACCCCCGCCGCGACCCCACTCTCGCTCACGATGCGCAGCGCGCCGATCTGGCCGGTGTTTCGCACATGGGTCCCACCGCAGAGCTCGGTGCTCAGGCCAGGGATCTCGACCACCCGGACCACGTCCCCGTACTTCTCGCCGAAGAGCGCCATCGCGCCGGCGGCGATCGCCTCCTGATACGGCCGCTCGCTGATCCGGACATCGACATTCGCCCAGACCCCTTCGTTCACGAGCTGCTCGATGGTCTCGAGCTGCTCGCGGGTGACCGGGCCATGATGCGTGAAGTCGAAGCGGAGCCGATCGGGCGCGACGAGGGAGCCCGCCTGGTGCACATGATCGCCGAGCACGGTCCGCAGCGCGGCGTGGAGGAGATGGGTCGCCGTGTGGTTGCGCTCCGTATCGCGCCGCCGATCGGCGGGGACGCGGGCATGCGCCCGCGCGAAGCGCACCGTCCCGGTGGCCTGCCCGATCACCGCGATCTGCCCGTCGACCTTTCGGACCTCCGCGACCTCGAGGCGCCACCCCTCCCCGGTCACCTCCCCATGATCGGCGACCTGTCCGCCCGACTCGGCATAGAACGGCGAGTCGGCGAGGATCAGCGCCACGCGCCCCTCGTCCATGGTCCGCATCGCGACGACCTCGGTCTCACACTCGGTGCGCTCGTACCCGACGAAGCGTCCACGCAAGGCGTCGGAGGCGGTCCGCCACTGGGCCTGGTCCGCGAGATCGTCCATGGCGACGCCGAGCTGGCGGCTCTTGCGCTCCTCCTGGCTCTGGCGGCGCTGCGCATCGAGCGCGGCCTCGAACCCGGCGAGATCCACCACGTAACCGCGCTCGCGCGCCATCAGCTCGGTGAGGTCGACCGGGAAGCCGAAGGTGTCGTAGAGCTTGAAGACATCCTCCCCACTGATCGTCCCGCGGATCGCGGACGAGCCCTGCGTCGAGCCGGTCGGGGCGAGCTGTTCGAAGCGCGACATCCCGCCATCGATCGTCGCGAGGAAGCGCTCCTCCTCGGCGCGCGTCGTCTCGAGGATGTGGCGCTGCCGGCTCGCGATCTCGGGGAACTGGTCCCCCATCATCTCGATCACCCGCTCGACGACCCGGACGAGGGTCGGCTCGCGCCGACCGAGCAACCAGGCATGCCGGACGGCGCGCCGCAGGATGCGACGGAGGACGTAGCCGCGCCCTTCATTGCTCGGGAAGACCCCGTCAGCGAGGAGGAAGGTCACCGCGCGCGCATGATCGGCGAGGACGCGGTAGCTCGCCGACTCCTCGCGATGGAAGGCGTACGGCGTCCCAGTGACCTCCGCGACGCGATCGAGCAGCGGCGTGAAGAGATCGGTGTGGTAGTTGTTCGAGACCCCCTGCAGCACCGCCGCGATCCGCTCGAGACCCGCCCCGGTGTCGACGCTCGGCTTCGGCAGCGGGACCAGCGTCCCATCGGCCTGCCGATCGTACTGCATGAAGACGAGGTTCCAGATCTCGAGGAAGCGCCCGGACTCCGCCCCCTCCACGAAGGCGTCCAGCGAGACATCGGCCAGATCGGTGCGCGTCCACTCCCCCGTGGCCTCCTTGGGGAAGGCGAAGTCCTTGGTCAGGTGCGCGAGATCGACATAGATCTCACTGCAGGGCCCGCAGGGGCCGGTATCGGCCATCTGCCAGAAGTTGTCGCGCTCGCCCAAGCCGTAGATCCGCGTCGGCGGGACCCCGGCGACCTCCTGCCAGAGCTGCCGCGCCTCGTCGTCCTCGTGGTAGACGGTGACGCGCAGATGCTCCTTCGGGAGCTTGAGCTCCTCGGTGATGAACGCCCAGGCGAAGCGGATCGCCTCGCGCTTGAAGTAATCCCCGAACGAGAAGTTGCCGAGCATCTCGAAGAAGGTGTGGTGCCGCGCGGTGTGGCCCACCTGCTCGAGGTCGTTGTGCTTCCCACCGGCGCGCACGCACTTCTGACTCGTGGTCGCGCGGCGCTGCCCATCGGGCGGCGCCTCCTGCCCCAGGAAGATCTTCTTGAACTGCACCATCCCGGCGTTGGTGAAGAGCAACGTCGGATCGTCGGCGGGCACGAGCGCGGAGCTCGGGCGGATGCTGTGTCCCTGCCGGGCGAAATAGTCGAGGAAACGACGGCGGATCTCGGAGGCGTGCATCCTGAGAAAATTACACGGGCCCCGGGCCTACCGCTGTTCGGCGCCCCCGCGGACCAGCCGCGCCAGCGCCGGCGCGTCGAAGCGACCGCGCACCACCAGGACCCCCTCCCCCTCATCGGGCTCACTCGCCGTGACCTCCCCGAGCCGGTGCGCCTCGGCGAGCAGCTTCCCGTCCGTCATCGGGATGGCGAGGACGACCTCGGGCCGACGGGCCCGCTGGGCCTCCCGCAGCAGGTCGCGCAGCGGTTCCAACCCGCCCGAAGCCGCCGCGCTGGTGAAGACGCTCCCGGGGGCGAGGTTCGTGATCCGCGCCTCGAGGGCCGCCCGGACCTCGGGGTCGAGCCGATCGACCTTGTTGAAGACGTAGACCATCGGGATCTCGTGCGCCCCGAGCTCCGCCAGGACCTGGTCGACCACCAAGCGATGCTCCTCCCACGAGGGGTGGCTCGCATCGATCACATGGAGGAGGAGATCGGCCTCCTGCACCTCCTCGAGAGTGGCACGGAAGCTCGCGACGAGATGGTGCGGGAGCTTCCGGATGAAGCCCACCGTATCGGTCAGCAGGACCGACTGGTGATCCCCGAGGTCGACCTCGCGCGTGAGCGGGTCGAGCGTCGCGAAGAGCCGGTCCTCGACGAAGACCTCGGCGCTCCCCGAGATCCCGCGGAGGATCGAGCTCTTCCCCGCGTTCGTGTACCCGACGAGGGAGGCCTTGAAGACCCCCGTGCGCCCCGCCCGCTGCACATGCCGGGCCTTGGTGACCTCCTCGAGTCGCTCCTTCAGCAACCGGATCCGATGCCCCACGAGGCGCCGGTCGGTCTCGAGCTGGGTCTCACCGGGACCGCGCACCCCGATCCCCCCGCGGAACTTCTCGAGGTGGGTCCACATCCGCACGAGACGCGGCAGTGAATACTCGAGCTGCGCCAACTCCACCTGCATCCGCGCTTCGGCCGAGCGGGCCCGGACCGCGAAGATGTCGAGGATGAGCTCGGCGCGATCGATCACCCGCTTCCCGACCTCCCCCTCGAGGTTCTTCCCCTGGGCCGGGGAGAGTTCGTCGTCGAAGATCACGAGGGTGGCCTCGGTGGCGCGCACCAGCTGCTTCAGCTCCTCGACCTTGCCCCGCCCGATGTAGGTGCCGGGATCGGGACGATCGATCTGCTGGGTGAGGGTCCCGACGACGACCGCGCCCGCGGTATCGGCGAGCTGCGCGAGCTCCTCCAGGTGTTCGGCGGCGTGATGCCGATCGGTCCCC
>JBMTXT010000075.1:0-9522 GCA_049453775.1 Gemmatimonadaceae bacterium
TCGAACCCCTGACCTCTGCAGTGCGATTGCAGCGCTCTCCCAGCTGAGCTACAGCCCCGCAGGCCGTCCCTCTGGGGAGGGCGCCAACACTCAAAGCTAGCCCCCCCGGGAACTGAACGCCACCCCCCGCCGTCTACCTCGGATGACCCCGAAGGCCCGTCCCCACCCCCTGACCTCGGACTTCGTTCGCGACCAGCTCGCCCTGCGGGCGGTCACGGCCAACGAGGTCCGCACCCAGCCCGACGGCGACTACGTGCTCTACTGGATGCAGAGCACGCACCGGTTCGAGGAGAACTGGGCGCTGCGCCAGGCGATCCTCCACGCCGACCGCCTCGGGAAGCCGCTCCTCGTGCATCAGGGGCTCGACCCGACCTACGAGCATGCGAACGACCGGATCCACACGGTGATCCTGGAGAACGCGCGGGCGCTCCATGCGCGGGCCGCGCAGCTCGGCTTCCGCTACCAGTTCGTGCTCCGGCGCCGCCGGGACGATGACCGGCGCGTGGTGGACCGCCTCGCGGCGCGGGCAGCATTGGTGGTGACCGACCGCTTCCCTACTGCGGGGATCGCGGAGCGGACGGCCCGCTTCGTGGAGCGGGCCCCCTGCCGGGTGGATCTGGTGGAGTCGCACGCGGTGGTGCCGAGCGGGGCGTTCGTGAAGGAGGAGTACGCGGCGCGGACGATCCGACCGAAGATCGCCAAGCTGTTGGATCTGGCGTTGGAGCCGGTGGAGGCGCGTCCCGCGTCACGTGCGCTCCCTGACGCCATCTGGAACGCGCTCGAGGTGGATCGCCTCGACCTCGACCGACTCGATGTGGCGGCGGAGGTCGCGCGGTGCGAGATCGACCATTCGGTCCCGCCGGTGCCTTTCGTGAGCGGGCTCGAGGGGGCGCGGGCGCGGTTGCAGGCCTTCTGTGCGGGGGCGTTGAAAGACTACGCCGAGCGACGGAATGAACCCAGCGACACGGAGGGCTCCTCCCGTCTCTCGCCCTGGTTGCACTTCGGACAGATCGCCCCCGCCGAGGTGGTGCGCACGGTGCGCGCGGCCGGGTACCAGGCGTCGGCGGCGAAGTTCGAGGACGAGTTGATCACCTGGCGCGAGTTGGCGCTCAACTTCTGTCTGCGGAACGCGAACCACGGGAAGCTGAAGGGGCTCCCCGAGTGGGTGCACAAGACGATGGAGAAGCATAAGGACGATCCGCGCGAGGCGATCTACACGCGGGACCAACTGGAGCGCGCCGAGACGCATGACGAGCTCTGGAATGCGGCGCAGCGGGAGATGGTGCGCACCGGGCATATGCACAACGTGGTGCGGATGCTCTGGGGGAAGTCGGTCCTCCTCTGGACGGCGCGGTACAAGCACGCCTTGGAGCATCTGATCCATCTCAATAACAAGTGGGCGCTCGATGGGCGGGACCCCTCGAGCTACGGGGGGATCCAGTGGTGCTTCGGGAAGTTCGACCGCCCCTGGTTCGACAAGCCGGTCTTCGGGGTGATCCGGCCGATGAGTCTCGCGCGGGCGCGGGAGAAGTTCGACGCGGAGGCGTACATCCGGATGTTCCCGCGGTGACCCGCTCCTGCACGTGGGCGCGCCCCCGGTGGTGACGATCCGCCGGGCGATGGTCGACGATGCCGCGGCGCTGGCGGCGTTCGGGGCACGGACCTTCGCCGAGACCTTCGGGGCGTTCCATACGCCCGCCGACCTAGCGATGCATCTCGCCGAGGCGTTCGGCGTGGCGCAGCAGACGGCGGAGCTCGCGGATCCAGCGATGGTGACCCTCGTCGCGGAGCGCGATGGCGCGCTCGCCGGGTTCACACAGGTCGTTTCCGGCGAGGTCCCCGCCGATGTGACGGGGCCGGCGCCGATCGAGATCAAGCGGTTCTATATCGACGCGCCGTACCACGGGACCGGGATGGCGCAGCAGCTGATCGCCGCAGCCGTCGACGTGGCGCGGGCGCGCGGGGCACAGACGGTCTGGCTCGGGGTCTGGGAGCACAACCGGCGGGCGATCGCCTTCTACACGCGACAGGGGTTCACCCACGTAGGCGCCCACACCTTCGTCGTGGGGACCGATCCGACGACCGATCTCCTCTACGCGCGAGCGCTCTGAGGCCGCGCCGTCACGTTTCGCGCCCCTGCCCCGCCCTCGGTAGCTTTCGACGATGTCGCTCGCCCTCACCTTCCTCGGTACCTCTGCCTCGCGCCCCACGGTGGAACGCGGGGTCTCGTCCGTCGCGCTCACGCGCGAGGGGGAGACGATGCTCTTCGATTGCGGCGAGGGGACGCAGCGGCAGATGATGCGCTATGGGGTGGGGTTCACCCTGGGCGACATCTTCTTCACCCACTTCCACACCGACCACTACCTTGGCGCCCTCGGGCTCCTGAAGACGCTCGCGCTCCAAGGGCGCGAGGAGCCCCTGCGCCTCTGGGGGCCGCGCGGGGCGCAGGCGCTCTTCAAGCGCGCGGAGGGGTTGGGGAACGAGAAGCTCACCTACCCGCTGATCGTCACCGAGGTGGAGCCCGATACGCCGATCCTGCGCAAAGGGTATTCGATCCGCCCCTTCGCGGTGGAGCATCGCCAAGGGGCCGCGGTGGGGTACGCGCTCGTGGAGCATGAGCGGTTGGGGCGCTTCGATCCCGAGCAGGCGAAGGCGCTCGGGATCCCCGAGGGGCCGCTCTGGGGACGGATTCACAAAGGGGAATCGGTCACCCTCCCCGATGGCCGCGTGATCGCGCCGTCGGCGCTCGTCGGCCCCACGCGCCCCGGGCGCACGGTGGTGCTCACCGGCGATACGCGCCCCTGCGCGGCGACGATCCAGCTGGCGCATCACGCCGACCTCTTGGTGCACGAGGCGACCTTCGGCGACGAGGAGGCGGCGCGCGCGGCGGAGACGATGCACTCCACGGCACGCGAGGCGGCGACGGTGGCGCAGATGGCGAAGGTGCGGACGCTCGTCCTCACCCACTTCTCGGCCCGCTATTCTCGCGACGCGAGCGATCTGGGACGTGAGGCGCGCGAGGTCTTCACCGGGGAGCTCCTCCTCGCCAAGGACGGTCTCACCGTCGAGGTCCCCTTCCGCGACGCCGCGGGGAACACGACCGCCGAGTAGTCGCGCGGGCCTCGCGCCGCGCCGCGGCCCCCGCACGACGCGGGCCTCCTCCGAATAGAGCGCGGCCTCGTTGAAGGCCGTGGTGAGTGCGGTGCGGGTGCTGTCCCCCACGATGGCGGGATCGACCCAGAGGACCCGATGCACCGGCGCCGGCACGGTGCCCAGCAGCCACTCCCCATCACGATCATCGACGAGGGCGAGCGCGACGCGCATCGCCCCATCGGGGGTGGGGCGTGCCCGAAGGGCGAACCCCTCGCGCGTCCACCGTCGCTCGGTCGGGGTGACGCTATCGGCGTACTGCGGGAGGAGCGGGGGCCACCACTCCGGCGGGAGCACCCGCTCGGTATCGATCGAGGTGACGCCTGCGGGCTCCTCCGAATCGCGTTGGATCTGGGTGAAGTGCACGGCGAGGGTCCGCTCGATGACATCGAGATGGAAGCTCGACTCGTCGTAGCCGAGGCCGCGGAGGCGCGCGGCCTCCGCGGCGCCGACGAGCGTGGCGAGGGTGGCTCGCTGCCCGGTGCGGAGGTCGAGCACCCCCTGCTCCGCGCCATGGCGCGACCGCGCGCCGACGGCATCGACATCGGTCACATGATCGAATGAGACCCAGGGGCCATGCACATCGAGGATCCCGATGTCCGCGGTCCCCATGATGCGAGGATTCGGGGCCCCCTCCTCCTCGATGGTGAGCGGGCGCTCCTCGGGATGCGCGCGGCCATACGCCTCGGCGAGCGCCGGCATCACGGTATCGGCCAACAGGAGGGTGGAGTCCCCCGAGATGAGATCGCGGACATAGAGCGATTGGCCGAGGAAGGTCGCGTCGTAGTAGGAGCGATCGTCGTCGGTGACGTAGAGCTCGTGAAAGCGCCCGTCGAGCTGCGCGAGGAGCATCGGGGCGCCACGGACACGGATCCCCTCGGCCTCGGAGCGGACCCAGAAGACGGAATCCGAGGCGACGACGATGAACTCGGTGCGAGGCGCGGGCGCCGGGACATCGGTGCAGGCGAGCAGCCCCGCCGCGACGAGGGGGAGGACCCGTCTCACGCGCCGCGCGCGAGGGCGGCGACGCCGTCGATCAACCGGGCGACCTCCTCCTCCGTGGTGTAGCAGGCGGCGCCGGCGCGCACCAACCCCTCCTGCGCCTTCCCCAAGAGCGCGACGATGGTCGCGGCGTAGAAGTCGCCATGGCTCGTGAAGACCCCGCGCTGGACCAGCGCACGGGTCACCGACTCGGCGTCGTACCCCTGGACGGTGAAGGCGATCGTCGGGGTGCGGGGCTGATCGGGGCCGGGGCCGTAGCGCGTGACACCGGGGATCGCACCGAGGCCGTCCCAGAGCTGACGGAAGCGCGCCATCCCCTGCTCATGGAGCCCATGGAAGGCGTCGACGAGCTGCGCGCGACGCGTGGCTCCGCTTCCGAGGGAGGCGAGGAAGTCGACCGCGGCGCCGGCGCCCACGATCCCCTCATGGTTCTGCGTGCCGGTCTCGAGACGCTCGCCCCCCTCATTGGGCGCAGGATCGAGCTTCGGGACATCGAGGAGATCGACGAGCGCATCGCGCACATAGATCACCCCGACATGGGGGCCGTAGAACTTGTAGGCAGAGCAGCCAAGGAAGTCGCACTCGATGGCGCGGACATCGACGAGCGCGTGCGGGGCGTAGTGGACCGCGTCGACGAAGACGAGAGAGCCGTTCGCGTGGGCGAGCTGCGTGGCGGCGGCCACATCGGTGATGGTGCCCAACGCATTGGAGCCGGCGCCGATGGCGAGGAGGCGCACCCGTGGGGTGAGCGCGGCCTGGAGCGCGGCCCAGTCGAGCTGACCGGTGGCGAGGTGCACCCCGACCCGCGTGATGCGGACCCCGCGCTCGCGCTCCAGCGCCCGCCAGGGGGCGACGTTCGCATGGTGATCGAGATCGGTGATGACGATCTCGTCGCCAGGGCCCCAGCGGCGGCCAAGGGCGCGCGCCAGATGAAAGGCGCCCGTCGTCATGTTGTTGGCGAAGGCGATCTCGCGCGGGGTGGCGTTCAGGAAGTCGGCGACCGCGGTGCGCGCCGCGAGGAGGAGCGCATCGGTCTCGTTGGACGTGGGGTACGCCCAATGGGTGTTCGCGTTGTGATGCAGCAGATAGTCGGTCATCGCATCGACGACCGACTGCGGGACCTGGGTGCCCCCTGGCCCATCGAAATAGGCGACGGGGTGGCCGTCGTGAAGGCGCTGCAGCGCGGGGAAGCGCGCACGGATCTGCGCGACCGAGGCGCTCATTGGATCACCGTCCCGGTGAGCTGCTCGACCCACTTCACCACCTCGACATGATCGACCTCCTCCCCCATCGCGAGGTGCGCCGCGCGATAGAGCTCGGCGGTCAGCTGCAGCATCGGGGTGGGGAGCTTGTATTCGCGCGCGACCTCGGCGGCGATGCCCACGTCCTTATCGAGCAAGGCGAGGCGGAAGGTGCGTGGGAAGGCGCGGGTGAGGACGCGCTCGGGGAAGAGGTTCATCGAGCTATTGGAGCGACCACTCGAGGTGTTGATCACCTCGAGCGCGACCGCGGGATCGACCCCCGCGCGCTTGAGCGTCGCGAGCCCCTCAGCGGCGGACCAGATGTGCAGGGCGAGGAGCGCATTGTTCACCGCCTTCACCGCGTCCCCGGCCCCGATGGCGCCACAGTGCACGATCGCCTTGCCGAAGACCGCGAGCACCGGGCGGACGCGCTCGAGCACCGCGGCCTCGCCCCCGACCATCACCGTGAGCGCCGCGTTCTCGGCGCCGACGACGCCACCGGAGACGGGGGCATCGAGGAAGGCGATCCCCTGCGCGGCGAGTCGCGCGGCGATGCGGCGCGAGGTCGCGGGGTCGCCGGAGGTGCAGTCGACGAGGACGCTCCCCGTGGCGAGGCCGGCAAGGAGCCCGTCAGGGCCGTCGAGGAGGGACTCGACGTCGGCGGAGACGGGGAGACAGGTGATCACGATGTCCGCACCGCGCGCAGCCTCGGCGGGGGTGCCGGCGCGGAGGGCACCGTGGGAGGCGGCGAAGGCGGCGGCCGTGGTGGCGGTCCGGTTCCAGACGCGGAGGCCGAGGTCCTGCGCGGCGAGGTGGCGGGCCATCGGCGTGCCGATGGCGCCGAGTCCGAGGAAGGCGACGGTGGGCATGGGGAGGAAGATAGATTGCCCGAGATGCGGATGGCGTGTGCGATCTCGGGGATGGTGGCGGTGCATGCTCGGCAGGCGGTGTTCACCGCGCTCGCCGGGGTGCCAGGCGTCGTCCGGGCGGAGGTCGAATTGGGGCGCGCGGAGGTCTGGTTCACCCCGGGCACGTCGTTCGATGCGGCGGAGGCCGGCCTGGTCGCGGCGATCGAGGCCGCCGGATACCTGGTCACTGCGATCTGGTCCCTGCGGAACGACCTGCCCACCGTCCAGGAAGCGGATTAGCTTCGAGAGACGTTCATCGAGGCGTATCCTTGCGCCTGCATTCACCACCCGGGGAGGGCCCCCCGTGACCCCAGAGCAGCGCGAGACCGAGCAGAGCGTCGCGGCGCTGGTGGCCCCCGACATCCTCGACCTGTTGGAGAGCGATCCGCGCGCGGTGGCGACGGAGACGGAGGAGCTGCATCCGGCGGACTTGGCCGATGTGGCGGAGCTCCTCCCGCGCGCGCTGATCCCGGTGCTCCTCACGCACCTCCCGGCGGGGCGTGCGGCGACGGTGCTCGAGTATCTCGACGAGGAGATCCGCGCCGAGGTGTTGGAGGCGATGGACCCGGAGGTGGCGGCGACGCTCCTGGAGCGGATGACCCCCGACGAGCGCGCCGATGCGCTCGAGGAGATGGACGAGGAGACCGCGGACGAGCTCCTCGAGGAGTTGCCTGAGGCGGCGCGACTCGAGACGGAGCGGCTGCTCGAATACGAGGCGGACACGGCGGGCGGCCTGATGACGACGGAGTTCGTCTCGGTCGCGGAGTCGGCGACGGTGGAGGAGGCGCTCGCGGCGGTGCGCGGGATCGCGCGCGCGGGCCGACGGGAGGCGATGGGGACGGTCTACACCGTGGACGAGCGCGGGACGCTCACCGGGGTGCTCTCGCTGCGCGAACTCCTCGCCGCACCGGAAGGGGCGCGGGTGAGCGAGGTGGTCTGGAGCGAGGTGGTGACCGTCGAGGCGACGGCGGACCGGGAGGAGGTGGCACAGCTCACCTCGAACTACGACCTCGTCGCGGTCCCGGTCGTCGACGCGGAACGGCGGTTGCTCGGCGTGGTGACGGTCGACGACGTGATCGACGCGATCCAAGAGGAACAGACCGAGGACGTGCAGAAGTTCGGCGGTCTGACCGCGTTGGAGGATCCCTACCTCCAGAGCTCGGTGGGGGACCTACTCAAGAAGCGGCTGCCCTGGCTCCTCGTGCTCTTCGTGGGACAGATGTTCACCGCGGCGGCGATGGGGTTCTTCGAAGGGGCGCTGGATGCGGCGGTGGTGCTCGCCCTCTTCATCCCCCTCGTGATCAGTTCGGGCGGGAACTCGGGGTCGCAGGCGACCTCGTTGATCATCCGTGCGCTGGCGCTGCAGGAGATCGGGACGCGCGATTGGCTCCGCGTGCTGCGGCGCGAGCTCGTGCTGGGACTCGCCTTGGGGCTCGTGCTCGGCCTCGTGGGATTGCTGCGGGTGCTGCTCTGGGAGTGGATGGGGCTCTACGAGTTCGGGGCGCACTATGAGCTCCTCGCGCTGACGGTCGGCACCACGGTGGTGGGGGTGGTGCTCTTCGGGACGCTGACCGGGGCGATGCTCCCGTTCCTCCTGAAGCGGATCGGATTCGACCCGGCGAGCGCCTCGGCCCCCTTGGTGGCGACGTTGGTCGATGTGACGGGGGTGGTGCTCTACTTCACCGTCGCCCTGGCGTTGCTACGCGGGACCGTCCTCTGAGAGCCACGCCCCGGTGACGGAACGGCAGGCGACAGGGTTGATCCTCCTCTCGGCGTGCGCCTTCGGTTCGTTGGCGACGGCGGTGGTGCTCGCCGACCGCGCGGGGGTGGCGCTCCTCGCCTTGATGGCGTGGCGCTATGCGCTCGCGGCACCGCTGTTGGTCCTCGCGGCGGGAGGGTTCCGCGCCCTGCGCATCCCACTGCGCGATGCGCTCGCGCTGCTCCTGCTCGGCGGCACCGGGCAGATGGTCATCACGACGATGAGCTTCTCCTCGCTCCAGTGGCTGACGGCGGCCCAGCTGGGATTCCTCTTCTACACCTATCCGGCCTGGGTCGCGGTGTTCATGGCGATCGGCGGGGTGGAGCGCCTGACGCGCGGGCGAGTGGCGGCGCTGGTCACCGCACTGGTGGGGATCACGATGATGGTGGGGCGGCCGTGGGCGAGTGCGATCCCGGCGCCGGGGCTCTGGCTCGCCCTCGGGAGCGCGGCGATCTATGCGGCGTACATCCCCCTGCTCCACCGGATGCGCGGCCCGCATCCTGCGGCGGTGGCCTCGACCTATGTGATCACCGGGGCGGCGATCTCCCTGAGCGCCTGGAGCGCGATGCAGGGGACGTTGTTCACCAACATGGCCCTCCCCATGTGGGGGCTCGCCCTCGCCTGTGCGGGGATCGGGACGGTGGTGGCGTTCATCACCTTCCTCCGCGGGCTCGCGGTGTTGGGGGCGGTGCGCACGGCGATCCTCTCGACGGTGGAGCCGTTCTGGAACGCGATCCTCGCGGCCGTCGTCCTGGGGCAGCGGATCACCCCGATGACGATCGCCGGTGGGACGGTGATCATGGGGGCGATCGTCCTCCTCCAGCGGTCGGCACATCCCGCATTGCAGACCGATGCGCCGGCACCGGAGTGAGGCCCCGATGAGACCGGAGACGACGCCGCGTGGTGATGCGCGGAGCCTGACGCAGGGGACGGGGTATACCCTGCTCGCGGCGATGGGGTTCGCCTCGGTGAGCGTGCTGACCTCGTGGCTCACCGCGCGCGGGATCGCCCTGCCGACGGTCTTACTCTGGCGGTATCTGATCGCGGCGGTGGTGCTCACCCTCTGGGTGGGGACGCATCGCTATCCGCGCATCCCCTCGAATGAGATGCTGCGCTTCGTGGTGTTGGGGGGCGGGGGGCAGGCGCTCGTGGTCTTCCTCGCGCTCTCCTCGCTCGCGTATATCCCCGCGGCGACGCTCGCCTTCCTCTTTTACACCTATCCCGCCTGGGTCGCGGTGGCGCAGGTGGTCCGCGGGGTGGAGCGACTCGATGGCCGGCGTGCGGGGGCCTTGGCGCTCTCGTTCGGCGGGATCGCGGTGATGGTCGGGGTGCCGGCGCTCGCCACGACGGCCGCGCTCGACTGGCGCGGCGTCGCGCTCGCGATCGGCGCAGCGATCCTCTACGGCGCCTACATCCCGATGATGCGCTCCTTGCAGCGCGATCACCCGGTGGCGCCGCCCCC
>JBMTXT010000076.1:0-9372 GCA_049453775.1 Gemmatimonadaceae bacterium
GGTCGATTCGCCGGAACGGGCGGCGGAGCTGTTGCCGCGCAACTGAGCGACGCGGGACGTACGAACGACGGGCCCCGGCCGCTCACGCGACCGGGGCCCGTCTCATACCCTAGCTGGACGGCTTAGTACATCCCGCCCATGCCACCGCCCGGCGCGGCCGGCGCGGGGGCTTCCTTCTCCTTCTTCTCCACGATGAGCGCTTCCGTGGTGAGGAGGAGCGAGGCGATCGACGCCGCGTTCTGCAGCGCGGTCCGGGTCACCTTGGTCGGGTCGATGACGCCCGCCGACACCAGGTCCTCGTACTCGTCCGAGAAGGCGTTGTAGCCGAAGCTCTTGTCCTTCGACGCGCGGACCTTCTCCACCACGATCGAGCCCTCGCCGCCGGCGTTGGCGACGATCATGCGGATCGGCTCCTCGATGGCGCGACGGATGATGTCCACGCCGATCTGCTCATCGGCCTCGAGCTTGAGGCTCTTGAGCGCGCCCTGGGCGCGGATGAGGGCCACGCCACCGCCCGGGACGATCCCCTCCTCCACGGCGGCACGGGTCGCATGGAGCGCGTCCTCGACGCGGGCCTTCTTCTCCTTCATCTCGCTCTCGGTCGCGGCGCCGACGTTGATGACCGCCACGCCCCCGGCGAGCTTCGCCTTCCGCTCCTGGAGCTTCTCCTTGTCGTAGTCGCTGGTCGACTTCTCGATCGCGACCTCGATCTCCTTGATGCGGCCCTTGATCTTGTCCTCATCGCCGTAGCCGTCGATGACGGTGGTGTTGTCCTTGTCGACGACGAGGCGCTTGGCGCGGCCGAGGTCGGAGAGGACGGCGTTCTCGAGCTTGAAGCCGACCTCCTCGGAGATCACCTGGCCCTTGGTGAGGACCGCGATGTCCTCGAGCATCGCCTTGCGGCGATCGCCGAAGCCCGGGGCCTTCACCGCGCAGACGCGGAGGGTGCCGCGGAGCTTGTTCACGACGAGCGTGGCGAGCGCCTCGCCCTCGATGTCCTCGGCGATGATGAGGAGGGGCTTGCCCGTCTGGGCGACCTTCTCGAGCACCGGGAGGAGGTCCTTCATCGAGGAGATCTTCTTGTCATGGATGAGGATGTGCGCGTCCTCGAGGACCGCCTCCATCTTCTCCGAATCGGTGATGAAGTACGGCGAGAGGTAGCCGCGGTCGAACTGCATGCCGTCGACCGTCTCGAGGGTCGTCTCGAGGCCCTTGGCCTCCTCGACGGTGATGACGCCGTCCTTGCCGACCTTCTCCATCGCCTCGGCGATCAGGTTGCCGATCTCCGGGTCGTTGTTCGCCGAGATGGTGCCGACCTGGGCGATCTCCTTCTTCCCCTTGGTCGGGACGGAGAGCCCCTTCAGCTCCTCGACGATCGCGGCGACGGCCTTGTCGATGCCGCGCTTGATCGCCATCGGATTGGCGCCGGCGGTGACGTTCTTGAGCCCCTCGCGGAAGATCGCCTGGGCGAGCACGGTCGCGGTGGTGGTGCCGTCACCGGCGAGATCGGAGGTCTTGGTCGCGACCTCCTTCACCATCTGCGCGCCCATGTTCTCGATCGGATCCGCGAGCTCGATCTCCTTCGCGACGGTCACGCCGTCCTTGGTGACGGTCGGGGCGCCGAACTTCTTGTCGATGACGACGTTCCGGCCCTTGGGGCCGAGGGTGACCTTGACCGCCTCGGCGAGCTGGTCGACGCCGCGCTTGAGGGCGGCACGCGCCTCGGTGTTGAAATGGAGTTCCTTCGCAGCCATGTCAGTATGCTCTCAGTGAGTGGGAAGGGATCAGGAGACGACCGCGAGGATGTCGCTCTCGCGGAGGATGAGGAACTGCGCACCGTCGATGGTGACCTCGGTGCCGGAGTACTTGCCGTAGAGCACCTTGTCGCCGGCCTTCACCTCCATCGGGACGCGCTTGCCGTCCTCGGTGCGGCCCGGGCCGACGGCGATGACCTCGCCCTGCTGGGGCTTTTCCTTGGCGGTGTCGGGGATGTAGAGGCCACCGCGCATCTGCTCGGCCTCTTCCATCGCCTTGACGACCACGCGGTCGGCCAGCGGCGCGACCTTCTGGGCGGCGTTCTTGGCTGCCATGGGTATCCGTTCTCCTACTGAAAGTGGTGAGTTGGATTGGTGTTGTAGCACTCACAAACTTTGAGTGCTAACACATGGGATTCTAGTCGCAATCCACGTGCCAGTCAACTCCGCCACTTTGTCAGGCTAGACGCCTAAGCCCATGCTATTAAAGGCGTTAATGGCAGACTTACCCTGCCAGGATGCCGTGCGCCATACAGAGGCCCAACAACGTCAGATCGGGCTCCGCACGCTCGATTTCCACACAGTGCGGCTGGATCAGCGCTGCGAGCCCCCCGGTCGCCACCACCTTCGGCACCGCCGGCCGCGGCCACTCCCCCTTGATGCGCCGCACGATCCCATCCACCGCATCCGCGGCGCCATAGACCACACCTGAGCGGATGCACTCGTCCGTCCGGGTCCCGATCACCTTCGCCGGCACCACGAGCTCCGTCGCGGCCAGCTTGGCCGTCCGCCGGAAGAGGGTCTCCGCCGAGGTCCGGATCCCCGGCTGGATCACCCCGCCCAGGAAGACCCCGTCAGCGGTCACACAGTCGTAGGTGGTCGCCGTCCCCAGATCGACCACGATGCAATCCACCCCGTACAACCGGCTCGCCGCCAACGTATTGATGATCCGGTCCGCCCCCACCGTCATCGGTTCATCCACCGCGAGGGTGATGCCAAGCGGGGAGCGCGCATCGACGATCACCGGGGCCCGCCCGATCAGCCGCGTCATCGACGCAGCCAGCGGTGCGGTCACGGCCGGGACGACCGAGCCAATCGCCCCGCCCGTCAGCTGCCGAGTGTCGATCCCCGCCGCGACGACGAGCCCATGGAGGAGGAGATGGACCTCATCCGGGGTGCGCGCGGCCTCTGTGGTGACCCGCCAATGGTGACGTACGGCGCCCTCGACGCAGAGCCCTAGCGTGGTCTCGGTGTTCCCGACATCAGCGACGAGCAGCATCGGACCCTCCGTCAGATGGTGGCAAAGGTGAGTGAACCGGCCCGCACGGGGGTGAGCCCCTCAGGGGTGGCGACGAGCAGCTCGCCGAGCGGCGAGAGCCCGTGCGCGACCCCGGCGACGGGTTCGACGAGGGCACGCCCCGCCGCGACATCGCGCGCGGCGAAGGCCGCGAGCTCCTGCCCCTGCAACGCCCCCGCTGCGCTGGCGGCGGCCCGGATCGCCGGGAGCACCTCCCCGAGGACCTCGACGGGGTCCGCCGCCGTCAGGGCGGTCGCCTGCGGCTGATCGTCCGGCACCTCGAGGTTGATCCCGACCCCGATCGCGACCCAATCCGGACGCATCCCGCGCCACCGCGTCTCGACGAGGACGCCGGCGATCTTCCGCTCGCCCACCCAGAGATCGTTCGGCCACTTGAGGCGGACCGGCGTCGGCGTCCAGCGATCGAGGACGGGGGCGAGTCGGAGCCCGACGCGCACCGAGAGGAGGTCGAGCGCGGTCGCGTCACCGCGTGGCCGCTCGAGCAGGGTCATCCAGATCCCGGCGCGTGGCGCCGAGCGCCAGACCTTCCCGTTCCGCCCGCGTCCCCCCGCCTGCGCCTCGGCGAGGACCACGGTCCCCCCGGGCGCGCCGGCCGCGGCGAGCTCATGCGCGCGATCCATCGTGCTCCGACAGGCTTGGTGCGCCTCCACCTGTGGGAGGCCCAGCGACGTGGCCAATGCCTCGCCCGTCCACCCGAACCAGGTCACCAGGCCCCTCGGGTCCCGAGCAGGACGAGGATGAGCGCGCCGAGCGCGAACCGATAGAGCGCGAAGATCCCGTACCCGCGCTGCGAGACGAAGCGGAGGAGGACCGCGATCGCGATCCAGCTCGAGAGGGCCGCGGCGGCGATCCCCACCACGATCGGCAGGGAGAGCCCGGTCTCGCGGAGCGCGGCGGGGACTTTCAGGAGCGCCGCCGCGAGGATGATCGGCATCGACATCACGAAGGAGAAGACGGCGGCGGCGCTGCGATCGAACCCGAGGGCACGCCCTGCGGTGATCGTCGAGCCGGAGCGCGAGACCCCTGGCACCAAGGCGAGCACCTGCGCGCACCCGATCACGAGGGCCTCGCGCCAGGTCATCGTGTCACGGGCGCGGCGCGTCGGCACTGTGGCATCGACGAGCCAGAGGACCGCGCCCATCACGATGAGCGCGATGGCAGTGATGATCGGCGCCCGGAAGACGGTCTCGGCCAGATCCTCCAGCAGGAGCCCGCCGAGGCCGGCGGGGATCGTGGCCAGCACGATGAACCAGGCGCGCCGCGACACGTCGTCCACCGGACGCCGGTGCCGGAGCAGCGTCACCCCCCCGATGGCGACCGCCCGCCACTCCCCCCGGAAGTACCAGGCGAGGGTGATCAGCGTCCCGACATGCAGGGCGAGGTCGAATCCGAGGCCCGCGGGCTCCCACCCGAATACCCACGGGGCCAGGGAGAGATGCGCCGAGCTCGAGACGGGGAGGAACTCGGTGAGCCCCTGGAGGAGACCGAGGATGAGCGCTTGAAAGACCGTGGGTTCCTGCATCGCGGGAAAGCTACCTCGGCGCCATCGCCTCGGCGTAGAGCTGCTCGTAGCGGGCGACCACATCGCTGGTGGCGAAGCGGGCCCGGGCATCGGCGGCCGCGGCCACACTCGCCTCGCGCCACCGCTCGGGGACGAGGAACTGTCCCACCGCCCGTGCCATCCCCTCGACATCCCCGAGGGGGAGGAGCGCCCCGGTCACCCCATCGCGCACCACCTCCGGCACGCCGCCGACCCGCGCCGCGACCACGGGCACCCCGCTCGCGAGCGCCTCGAGTGCGCTCAACCCGAAACTCTCGCTCTCCGACGGGAAGACATAGACATCGGCGGCGGCGAAGAGCGGGGCGACCGTATCGATCTTCCCGAGGAAGCGCACATCCGCCGCCACCCCGAGTCGACGCGCCTCCTCCTCGGCCGCCGGACGATCGGGCCCATCCCCCACCATGACGAGCACGCCGGGCTGCGCCGCGCGGACGCGGGCGAAGACCCGGATCACATCGACGACACGCTTCACCGGCCGGAAGTTGGAGATGTGCATCAGGACGGGGCGCCCACCCCCGAGCTCCCGACGGAGCTCGTCGCCGTAGCGCGACCGATCGAAGACGGTGGGATCGACGAAGTTCGGGATGACCTCGATGGGGCAATCGGCGCAGCCAAAGGCCCGGGTGGTCTCATCCTTGAGCCACTGGGAGACCGCGGTGATGCGATCGGAACGCTCGATCGAGAACTTGGTGATCGCCTGATACGAGTGATCCTGGCCGACGATCGTGATGTCGGTGCCATGGAGCGTGGTGACGACGGGGAGCACCCGCCCCTGCTCGCGGAGCATCTCCTTCGCGATCCAGGCGCTCGTCGCGTGCGGGATCGCGTAGTGCACATGCAGGAGATCGAGCTGGTGCGCGAGGGCCACGTCGTGCATCCGCACCGCGAGGGCGAGATCGTACGGCGGGTATTCGAAGAGGGGATAGTTCCCGATGCTGACTTCGTGGAAGTAGACGCGCGGAAGGAAGTGGGGGAGCCGGAAGGGGTGCTCGTACGAGATGAAGTGCACCTCATGGCCGCGCGCAGCCAGGGCGATCCCGAGCTCGGTCGCGACGGCGCCCGAGCCTCCGTAAGTGGGGTAACAGGTGATCCCGATCTTCACGACGACGCTCCTTGCCTGAACCAGTGCTCCGCCTGCTGCTGGGCATCGGCCACCATCGGGTCGAGCCGCAGGACCTGCTCGGTGGCGCTGAGTTGGTGCCGGAACCAGGTGCGCTGCCGTTTGGCGTACTGCCGCGTCGCGATCAGGACGGCCTCGCGGGTAGCCTCCGGCGTGCGGTGGCCCTGCACCAACTCTCGCACTTCACGATAACCACAGGCGTTCCATGCGGGGGCATCGGCGGGCACGGTCGCCATCAGGGCGCGGACCTCCTCGACCCATCCGGCGGCGAACATCGCGTCGAGGCGCGCCGCGAGCCGCGCGTGCAGCGCAGGGCCCGGATCGACGATCAGCCAGTGGGCGCGAACCGAGGGCGCCGTCGGGGGGTCGGCGAAGGCGTCGCTCTGCCGCGCGCCGGTGAGCAGGGCCACCTCGATCGCGCGGAGGAGTTGCGTCCGCCCGAGCGGCGCTCGGACCGGATCGAGGACCGCGACCCATCGACGGAGGGCCTCGGTCTCGAGCGGGGCGAGCGCGGCTCCGAGCGCGGCCCGTCGCGCAGGGTCGAGCGGCGCCTGTGGGGCGAGCGGGTGGAGCAGCGCCTTGAGCCAGAGCCCCGTTCCCCCACAGAGGATGACCGCCTTCCCCTGGGCCGCCGCTGAGGCGATCCACCCCTGCGCCGCCTCGGCCCATCGTGCGGCGGACCACCGCTCCGTCGGCTCGGCGATGTCGATCCCCGCATGGGGGACGCGCCGCCGCTCCTCAGGTGTCGGCTTCGCCGTGCCGATGTCGAAGCCGCGATAGATCTGACGCGAATCGGCCGAGATGATCAGCGCCCCGTGGCGCTCGGCCAAGGCCAGTGCGAGCGCCGACTTCCCCGCCCCGGTCGGTCCCGCGATGATGTGGAGGAGCGGTTGCGGCATCGCGCGCGACCTCAGGTGCGCCCGAAGCGCCGGTCGAGCTCGTCCCAGGTGAGCTGCAGGATCGTCGCCCGCCCATGCACGTCGTGCGCGGGGAGCGTCGTCCGGGCGAGGGCGAGGAAGAGGGCCCGCATCTCCTGCGGGGCGAGGAGATCGCCGGCCTTCACCGCCGCCTTGCACGCCACCGTGGCGGCGAGTCGCTCGTGCCGCGCGATGGTCGAGGGGAGGCGGTCCCCGGTGAGTGAGGCGAGCGTCTCGCGCAGACAGCGCTCCGCATCGAATCGCGGATGCGGGTTGGGCACCGCATGGACCACGACGCTATGCCCACCGAACGCCTCCGCCTCGAAGCCGAGCCCACGGAAGAGCGGCTGATGCGACTCGAAGGCCTCCGCCTCTGCCGGGGAGAGATGGAGCGTGAGCGGGAAGAGGAGCCGCTGCGAGGGGGCATCGCCGCGTTCGAGGGCACCCATGAAGCGCTCGTACAGCACGCGCTCGTGCGCCGCATGCTGATCGATGAGGACGAGGGCATCCCCGCGCTCGAAGGCGATATAGGTGCGATGGAACTGGATGAGCGGCGGGATGAAAAGATCGGGATCGGCGGCGGATCCGACGGCGGGCGCGGCGGCGGTGTGCATCGCGTCACCCGCGTCGACCACAGCGACGACCTCCAATGGCGCCTCGTCGGTGTTCGCCTCGAACAAGGGCGCCGGCGCAGCAGGCGCGGGCTGCCGCAAGACCTCCACCGGGAGCGGCGTGCCGAAGAGGGCCCGCGCGATCTCCTGCCGCGGCATGGCACCGACCGTGGCGATCGCCTCCTCGGTCCCGAGCGCGCGACGCACCGCGCGCTCCACCGCACGCTCGACGGTCCAGCGATCGACGAAGCGCACCTCCGCCTTCGCCGGATGCACGTTCACGTCCACCTCGCGCCCGGGGAGGGTCACCTCGAGGACGAGACTGGGGCGCGTGCCGGCGGGGATCGTCGACTTGTATGCCGCCTCCGCCGCGCGCACGATCCCCGTATCACGCACCGCCCGGCCATTCACGAGGATCAGCACGTGGCGACTCATCGACCCGACCTCGGTGGGGCGCTCGACGAGTCCCGCCACGTGGATCGCGCCCTGCACGTCGTCGACGGCGACGAGCCGCTCCGCGACCTCGCCCCCCCAGAGGGGGCCGAGGCGCGCGCGGAGGGACGCGGCGGCGGGGAGCTGCCACACGTCCTTCCCCTCGTGCACCAAACGGAAGCGCACGTCTCGACGGACGAGGGCCAGGGTCCCCATCAGCTCGGCGATCGCCCGCCACTCGCTGCGTGCCCCGCGCAGGAATTTCTGGCGCGCGGGGGTGTTGTAGAAGAGCGCCTCCACCGAGACGGTGGTCCCGCGTCGCCGCGCGATCGGCGTGACGCCGACGAGCGTCCCCCCGGAGACCGCGACGGCGACACCGGCGCCATCCTCGGTCGCCGTCTCGATGCGCAGGTGGGATACCGATCCGATCGCGGGGAGCGCCTCCCCGCGGAAGCCGAAGCTCCCGACGCCGACCAAGTCCTCCGCATCGCGGATCTTGCTCGTGGCATGTCGCGCGATCGCGAGCCGCGCGTCCGCCTCAGGCATCCCCGCGCCATCATCGCTCACGCGGATGAGGGCGCGCCCGCCATCGCGGATCTCCACGTCGATCGCGGTGGCGCCGGCATCGAGGGCATTCTCGACGAGCTCCTTCACCACGGAGGCGGGGCGCTCCACCACCTCGCCCGCCGCGATGCGATCGGCGACGTCGGCGGGGAGGATCGCGACGCGCGCCCGTTCGGTCGTCACCGCCGTGCTCCCGCGGCCCCCGTCGGTCCGATCGCCTCGAGCAAGGTGCGCTCCTTGGGTGTGAGCGCGCGGACCGCCCCCACGGCGAGCCCCCCGAGCCGCACGGGACCGAACGAGGTGCGGACGAGCCGCAGCACCTCGAGCCCCACGGCCTCACAGAGGCGGCGGACCTCGCGGTGCCGTCCCTCGCGGATCGTGAGGGTGAGGTCCCACGTCCGACTCTGCTCGCCTTCGGTGACCTCGACCTGCTCTGGGTGCACGGGGCCATCCTCGAGCTCGACGCCGGCGCGCAACTCGGCGGCCGCCGCCTTGACCGGCCCACGCACCGTCGCCACGTAGGTCCGTTCCACCCCGGCGCTCGGATGGGTGAGGCGATGCGCCGCCTCGCCATCGGTGGTCAGGAGGAGGAGCCCCTCCGTCATGTAGTCGAGCCGTCCCACGTAGGTGAGCCCGGGCTGCGGGGGGACGAGATCGAAGACGGTGCGGCGCCCCTCGGGATCGTGCGCGGTGGTGAGCACCCCCGCCGGCTTGTGGAGGACGATCCAGGTCGTCGCCTTGGGCATCACGATGCGACGCCCATCGACGGTGATCACGTCGCGGGCGGGATCGACCGATTGCCCGGTGGTCGCGATGGCGTCGTTGATCCGCACCCGTCCCGCCGCGACCAGCTCCTCCGCCTTCCGACGCGACGCGACCCCCGCGCGCGCGAGGGCGCGGTGGATGCGCATCGCCTCGTCGGTCATGCGGTGGGCGCGGGCTCCGCCGCCTCAGGGTCGGCCCCGTCCAACACATTGTCGGAGAGGGCCGGCGCGTCGGGCGCCTCCGGGACCGGGGTCTCGACCGCGGTGTCCACCGCGGTGTGACCGGCCGGCCGCCCCGCCCGCCGGCGCGCGATCTCGAGCTCATCCACCC
>JBMTXT010000077.1:0-9332 GCA_049453775.1 Gemmatimonadaceae bacterium
CCTGCGGGGCAGGGGCGCCGTTCGCGGGGCGCGCGGGCGCGGGCGCCGCAGCCGGGGCGGCTGGAGCGGCACCAGGCGTCGGCGTCGGGGTCGTGGACGGGGTCGAGGGCTGGCAGGCGAGCGCCAGCGCCGCGATCCCACCCAGCCACAGAGTCTGACGAGTCGGGGTCATGAGGGGACGAGAGGGTGAAAGGGTGCCTCGGTCACCATGACCGCGGCGGGGTACGGACTGCTGAACTATACGCCGTAGCGGATGGCCTCGTTGCCGAACCGCTCGCGGACACGGTCCACGGCGCGAGAGACGGCGCGGTCCTCGGGGCGCTCCGCGGGGACCGCACCGGCCCCGGTCGCGCCGTCGGCTTCGGTCCCGCGCACCGGCGCGGCGAAGAGCCCCAACTGCTCGGCGTCGGGGCGCGGGACGAGTCCGCTGCAGGCGACGCCGATCAACCGAGACGATACGGTCCGGGCCCGTCGCAACCGGACGAAGAGGGTGACGGCGAGATCGGCGATCGCCCGGTCGCTCTCCACGGGATCCGCGACGGTGGTGCTCGCTAGGCGCGTGGTGAAATCGGCGTCCTTGAGCTTCACCGTGATCGTCCGCGTCGCGAGCCGATCGGCGCGCAGCTCCGACGCCACGCGGGCCGCGAGGCTCCGCAGGGTGGTGGCGATCGCCCGGGGGTCAGCGATGTCCCGGTCAAAGGTGGTCTCGCGACTCACCTGCTTGGCCGGCGCGCGCCCCTCCACCGGGGCCTCGTGCCGCCCCAGGCACCGCTCCCGCAGCCAGGTGGCGGGGCGCGCCCCGAGCCACCGCGTGAGCGTCTGGGGCTCGACCGACAGGAGGTCCGGCACCCGCTCAAGTCCGAGCGAGCGGAGCGTGGTCTGCAACTTAGGACCGACCCCCGGGATCTCGGCGAGCGCTCGACCGCGCATGAACGCCGCCTCGTCCCCCGTGGGCACGATGTGCACCCCATTGCCCCCGATCCCCGCCCGCGGCTTCGCCTGCTCCGCGGCCAGCTTGGCGATGAGCTTCGAGGTGCCGCCACCCAAGGAGAGCCAGATCCCCGTCTCGTGGTGGACGGTCGCCCGGATGCGGTGCGCGGTCTGCTCGAAGCTCTCGGGCGCGTAGAGCGCCTCGGTCCCGGAGAGGTCGAGATACCACTCGTCGATGCTCGCCCCCTGTACCACCGGGGTGAAGCGCTGGAGCACGGCGCCGATCGCGCGCGAGGTGGTGGTGCACGCCGCGCGTGGGACGGGGACACAGAGCGCGTCGGGGCAGAGGCGAAGGGCCTGCGCGATCGGCATCGCCGAGCGTACGCCGTAGGCGCGGGTCTCGTAGGAGGCGGAACAGACGACCCCGCGGGAGTTCGGCCGGCCACCCACGATCAATAAGGGGGCGCGGCCCGCGCCCTCGGGATCCGCCAGGCGCGCCACGGCGACGAAGAAGGCGTCGGCGTCGGCGAGGAGGATGCGGCGGGGCGTCATAGGCCTCGGAACATACGATAAATTCCTCGGCGATGACGCCCCCCGATCTCCCCCTCTGGACCCCCACCCGCGAGGCGGCGGCGGAGAGTGCCCTCGCCCGGTTCTGCTGGACGGTGAGCGCGGTCGACGCGACCGCCCCCGCCGCCGATGCGCCCTACGAGGCCTGGCACGCCTGGTCGGTCCGGGAGCCCGAGCGGTTCTGGGCCCACCTCTGGCGGTTGACCGGGGTGATTGCGGCGCCGCGAGGGGAGGGGCCGGGGGCGCCCCCGCCGTGGGAGCGGGTGCTCGTCGATGGCGACCGGATGGCCCCTCCGCATGGGGCCGCCGGCCCGCACTGGTTCGAGGGGGCACGGCTCAACTTCGCGGAGAACCTCCTGCGGCGCCGCGACGGGGCGACCGCGATCGTCGCGCGCGATGAGCGCGGGCGCCGCCGCGCGCTGACCTTCGCCGAGCTCGCTGATGCGGTGCGGCGATGTGCCGGCGCGCTCCGGGCCGCCGGCGTCGCCCCCGGGGACCGCGTGGTGGGGTTCCTCCCCAACATCCCCGAGGCGGTGATTGGCGCGCTTGGCGCCGCGAGCCTCGGGGCGGTCTGGTCCTCCTGCTCACCGGACTTCGGCGTCGGGGGCGTCCTCGATCGCTTCGGGCAGATCGCGCCCAAGGTATTGATCGTCGCGGACGGCTACCACTACGCGGGGAAGCGGATCGACTGCGTGGCGCGGAGCGCGCAGATCGTCGCGGCGCTGCCGAGTGTGGCGCAGCTGGTCGTCGTGCCGTTCCGTGGCGATGCGCAGGCGGAGGCCGATGTCGCCGCGCAGCTCCCGCAGGCCATCCGGTGGGACGACTTCCTCGCGCGGGGCGCCGATGCCCCGGAGCGGTTCGAGCCGCTCCCGTTCGATCACCCGCTTTATGTGATGTACAGCTCGGGGACGACGGGACTCCCCAAGTGCATGGTCCATGGGGCGGGCGGCACGCTCCTCCAACACCTCAAGGAGCACCAGCTCCATACGGATCTCCGTTCCGGCGAGGCGATCTTCTACTTCACCACCTGTGGGTGGATGATGTGGAATTGGCTCGTCTCCGCGCTCGCCACCGGGGCGACGCTCGTGCTCTACGATGGGGCGCCGCTCCCCGAGTCGAACCCCGCGATCCTCTGGGATCTCGCCGCCGAGGAGCGGGTCGCCGTCTTCGGGACGAGCGCCAAGTACCTCGCGATGGCGGAGAAGATGGGGCTGAACCCGGCGCGCACCCACGACCTCGGCGCCCTCCGTACGATCCTCTCGACGGGGAGCCCCCTCGCCGAGCACAGCTACGACTATGTGTATCGCGAGGTGCGGCTTGGTGTGCACCTCGCGAGCATCTCCGGGGGGACCGACATCATCTCCTGTTTCGCCTTAGGGAATCCGATGCTCCCCGTCTGGCGCGGGGAGCTGCAATGCCTCGGGCTCGGGATGTCGGTCGAGGTCTGGGATCCGGCGGGGCAGCCGATCGTCGGGGAGGCAGGGGAGTTGGTCTGCACGCGCCCCTTCCCATCGATGCCCGTGGCGTTCTGGAACGATCCCGACGGCGCTAAGTACCGCGCGGCGTACTTTGATGTCTTCGATGGCGCCTGGCGCCATGGCGATTGGGTGGAGCGCACCGCGCATGGCGGGATGATCATCCATGGGCGAAGCGACGCGACCCTCAATCCCGGTGGGGTACGCATCGGGACGGCGGAGATCTACCGACAGGTCGAGCGGTTACCGGAGATCCTCGAGAGCATCGTGATCGGGCAGGAGGTCGGTGAGGGCGCAGATCGTGATGTGCGGATCGTGCTCTTCGTCCGGCTGCAGCCGGGGATCGGGTTGGACGACGCGCTCCGCTCGCGGATCAAGGACACCATCCGCGAAGCGACGAGCCCGCACCATGTGCCCAAGGTGGTCGAGGCGGTCGCCGACATCCCGCGGACGATCAGCGGGAAGATCTCGGAGATCGCGGTGCGGGAGGTGATCCATGGCCGGCCGGTCAAGAACACCGACGCCCTCGCGAACCCTGCCGCGCTCGACCTCTACCGGGACCTCCCGGCGCTTCGGCTCCCTATATTGTGAGTGCTGGACGTCTCGGTCGGGGATGACCGGGGCGCGTCACCCTTTCGGACGACACCGATGGCTACCTCCACGGCTCCTGCGGTCGAGACCGCCCACGACACCTTCCCGATCAACGGGACCGATTACATCGAGCTCTGGGTCGGGAACGCGAAGCAGACCCAGCTCTTCTACCGCCATGTGCTCGGCTTCCAGCTCGTCGCCTACCGCGGCCCCGAGACCGGCGTGCGGGACCGCGCGAGCTACGTGCTCGAGCAGGGGAAGATCCGGCTCGTCCTCACGACCCCGATGGGGCCCGAGGGGGAGATCGCCGAGCATGTGCGCCTCCACGGCGATGGGGTGCGCGACATGGCGTTCTGGGTCGACGATGCGCGTGACGCCTACGCCAAGGCGATCGAGCGGGGCGCGGTCTCGGTGCAGGAGCCGACGGTCCTCTCCGATGCGCATGGCTCGGTGGTGATCGCGGGAATCCGCACCTACGGCGACACGATCCACTCGATCGTCGAGCGTGCCGACTACCGCGGGCCCTTCCTTCCGGGGTTCCGCGCCGCCGAGAATCCGTTCCAGGCGGAGCCGGTGGGACTCAAGTACGTGGATCACTGCGTGGGGAATGTCGAACTCGGCAAGATGAACCACTGGGTCGAGTTCTATTCCCGCGTCCTCGGTTTCTTCAATCTCCTCTCCTTCGACGACAAGACGATCTCCACCGAGTACTCGGCGCTCATGTCCAAGGTCATGAGCAACGGGAACGGACGGATCAAGTTCCCGATCAACGAGCCGGCGCAGGGGAAGAAGAAGTCGCAGATCGAGGAGTATCTGGATTTCTATCGCGGCCCGGGCGTGCAGCATATCGCCGTGGCGACCGATGACATCGTGAAGACGGTGCGCATGCTCAAGGCGCGCGGGCTCGAGTTCCTGAGCATCCCGAAGGCGTACTACGAGACCGTGCTCGATCGGGTCGGGACGATCGACGAGGACATCGCGCCGTTGGCGGAGCTCGGGATCCTCGTGGACCGGGACGATGAAGGCTATCTGCTGCAGATCTTCACCAAGCCGGTGCAGGATCGGCCGACCCTCTTCTTCGAGATCATCCAGCGCAAGGGGGCGAAGAGCTTCGGGGCGGGCAACTTCAAGGCGCTCTTCGAGAGCTTGGAGCGCGAGCAGGAACTCCGAGGGAACCTCTGATGCCGTACTACCACACGCTGGGCCAGATCCCGCGCAAGCGGCACATCGCCTTCCGCAAGCCCGATGGCTCGCTTTACCACGAGCAGCTCGTCGGGATCGAGGGGTTCACCGGGCCGGCGGCGTTGCTCTACCACCTGCGCCCGCCCACGATGGTGAAGTCGGTGCGCCGGCTCCGGGAGACCCCGTACGAGGCCGATCCCGACAAGACGCTCCGCCATCGGCATTTCCGCACCGCGCCGATCGCACGCGGGGGGAGCCCCACGTTGGACCGCGTCCCGATGCTCTTCAACGACGACATCGCGATGCTCTACGTGGCGCCGGACCAGGAAGACGAGCACTTCTACCGGAACGCGCAGGGCGACGAGGTCGTGTACGTGGCCGAGGGGGAGGGGACGCTGGAGACGCAGTACGGCGATCTCCCGATCCATCAGGGGGATTATCTCGTCATCCACCGACATATCCTGCATCGGTATCGCTTCACGACGCCGGCCAAGCTGCTCGTGATGGAGAGCCGAGGGCATATCCGGCCGCCGTCGCGGTATCTCAATGCGGTGGGGCAGCTGGTCGAGGGGGCGCCCTACTCCGAGCGCGACATCCGCGTGCCGCGTGAGCTCAAGACGCATGACGTGGTCGGGGACTTCCCGATCGTCGTGAAGCAGTACAACGGGCTCAATGAGATCGTCCTCGACCATCACCCACTGGATGTGATTGGATGGGATGGGCAGTTCTATCCGTGGGCGTTCAACATCCACGACTTCGAGCCGATCGTCGGGCGCGTGCATCAGCCCCCGCCGGTGCATCAGACCTTCCAGGGCGACGGCTTTGTGATCTGCTCCTTCTGTCCGCGGCCCTACGACTTCCATCCCGAGGCGATCCCCGCGCCGTACAACCACAGCAACGTGGACTCCGACGAGGTGCTCTTCTACGCCTCGAGCGAGTTCATGAGCCGGAAGGGGATCGAGTATGGCTCGATCACCCACCATCCCGATGGGATCCCGCACGGCCCGCACCCAGGCCGCTATGAGGCGAGCATCGGCCAGACGCACACCAACGAGCTCGCGGTGATGATGGATTCCTTCCGCCCGCTCAAGGTCGCGAAGGCGATCCTCCCCTACGAGGATCCCAAGTACCAGTTCAGTTGGGTCGAGGGTGGCCAAGGGTTCGCCCCGCCGACGAGCTGATCCCGTGACCATCCGCACCACACGACGCTTCGACGCCCTCCCGGTCTACCTCCTCGCGACCATCCCGCAGAAGAAGCGCGACCTGATCGCGCGCGGGGTGGATGTCATCGACCTCGGCGCCGGTGACGCCGATCTCCCCGCGCCGCCCGCCGCGGTCGAGGCGCTCGCACAGGCGGCGCATGACCCGGCGCTCAGCCGCTATGGCTTCGGGCTCGGGCTCCCCGCCTTCCGTGAGGCCGTGGCGGCGTGGATGGAGACGCGCTTCGGCCATCGGTTCGATCCGCTCAAGGAGGTCGTCCCCTTGATCGGGAGCAAGGAGGGGCTCGCGCACCTGGCGTTCGCCTACGCGCAGCCGGGCGACGCGGTGATCATCCCCGATCCTGGCTATCTTGCCTATCTCGGCGGGACGCTGCTCAGCGAGGCGGAACCCTATCTCTATCCGATCACACCGCGCACGAACTTCCTCGTGGACCTCGAGGAGATCCCGGCCTCGGTGCTCGACCGCACGCGGCTCCTCTATCTCAATTACCCGAACAACCCCACCGCGGCGATCGCCCCGCTCGAGTACCTCGAGAAGGTGGTGCACCTCTGCCGCCAGCGCGGCATCGTGTTGGTGTACGACAACGCCTACTCGGAGATGACCTTCGACGGGTATGTGGCGCCGAGCATCTTCGATGTGCCCGGCGCGCGCGACGTGGCGATCGAGTTCCACTCCCTCTCCAAGACCTACAACATGACGGGGTGGCGGTGTGCCTGGGCGGCGGGGAACCCCACGATCGTGGGGGCGCTCGCCAAGGTGAAGAGCTTCCTCGACACGGGGCAGTTCATGGCGGTGCAGCGCGCGGGGATCGCGGCGCTCGCCTCCTGGAAGGAGTGGGTGCCTGGGAACGTCGAGATCTTCCGGCAGCGTCGCGACGCGGCCGTCGCCGCCTTCCGGGCCAATGGCTTCGAGATCGACGAGGCCCCGAAGGCGTCGATGTACCTCTGGGTCCCGCTCCCGGCGGGGGTCCCCTCGATGGCGTTCCATGAGCGGCTCATGCAGGAGGAGGGGGTGATCGTCCTGGCCGGCTCCGCGCTCGGCGCGGGGGGCGAGGGGTTCTTCCGCATCTCCTTCATCGCGAGTCCTGAGCGGATCGCCGAGGCCGCGCGTAGAGCGGGCAAGGTCTTGCAGTCGTTTCGGTAGGCAGTTCGGTCGTCCTTCCCTTTCTCGGAGTCCCCTCGTGATCCGTCGTCCGATGGTCGCCGCGCTCGCGGTCCTCGCCCCCGCCTCGCTCCTCGCCCAGCCGCGCGCGATGCAGCTGGGGGATTGGTACAAGGTCACCACCGTCTCCCAGCCTGCGATGGCGCCCGATGGGGGGCGGATCGCCTTCACCGTGACCACGGTGAACGAGAAGGAGAACAAGCGGCACCAGGAGGTCTGGGTGGTGCCCGCCGCGGGGGGCGATCCCGTGCGCTTCACCGCGCCGGGCTACGAGAGCTCGAGCCCGCGGTTCTCTCCCGATGGCAAGTACCTCTTCTTCTCGTCCAATCGCCCCGGTGGGACGAGCGGCGCGGGGAACAGCTGGGCGATCCGGATGGATGTGCCCGGCGGCGAGGCGACGCAGGTCGCTGATCACCCGACCGGGTCATGGCCGCGCGACGGCAAGTTCGCGGTCTTCGCGGCGCCGGTGAGTGAGGACAGCGCGGCGGCGCGCGGGAACGCCACCGACCCCTATGCGCGGATGCAGCCGATGGCGCGCCCTCCCTTCGGCGCGATCACCAAGCCCGCGGATCCCGCGCGCTTCGATGGGCGCCATATCCTCGACGCCCGCTACAAGGCGAATGGGCAGGGCTTCGTCCCCAGCGCGCGGCAGGCGCGGGTGATCCGTCCGCAGCAGCTCTTCACGCAGACGCCCGGGGCGAAGCGCGTCGCCTTCACCAACACGGCCTATTCCCACCGCTCACCCGTGGTCTCGCCGGATGGCAAGCTGGTCGCGTTCATCGCCGACGTCTCGCTTCGGCCCGACAGCGTCGTGACCGCGATCAACGATTCGCTGGCGCTGCTCCCGTATGATGCGGCGCGCGACGAGCAGGAGCGGAACGATGCCGACATCTATGTGATCCCGGTGGCCGGTGGCGCCCCCCGCAAGGTCGTCACCCTCATGGGGACCGAGTCCAACCTCACCTGGTCCCCCGACGGGAAGCAGCTCGCCTTCGTCCACCGGCCAGGCCGGATGGCGCAGGCCGTGCTCACGGTGGTCGATGTGGCGAATGGCACGACCCGCGTGCTCACCCCGAACTGGCGCTACGAGCCGGCGGGGATGGCGTGGCTCCCGAACGGCGACCTCGCCATGTGGGCGGAGATCGGTGGGTCGAGCGCGCTCCACCTGGTGAACGTGCGCACCGGCGCGATGCGCGAGGTCCTCGGCGGGCGCCGGAAGATCAGCGGCTTCACCTTCAACGCCGCGGGGACGACCGTCGCCTACGTCTCGACGAGCGTCACCAAGCCGACCGAGCTCTTCATCGCCGGCGTCGATGGAAAGGGGGAGCGGAAGCTCACGTCCTTCAATGACGCCCTCAATGCGCAGGTCGCCTGGTCCGACGCCGAGCGTCTGACCTATCGGATGCCACGTCGTGCAGGGTCACGCGATAGCCTCGAGATCGAAGGGTGGCTGATGAAGCCCTTCGGCTATCAGGCGGGGACGAAGTACCCCCTCGTGCTCTACATCCATGGCGGCCCGCACTCCCAGTACGGCGAGCAGTGGTTCGACGAGACGCAGAACCTCGCCGCCGCGGGCTTCATGGTGCTCTACACCAACCCGCGTGGATCGAGCGGGTATGGGGCGGACTTCACCTACGACACGCGCGGCCGCTGGTTCGCCGAGGATTACGAGGATCTCATGAAGGCGGTCGACCTCGCCGCCGCGCGACCCGACGTCGACTCGACGCGGATGGGGGTCACCGGGGGATCGTACGGTGGCGTGATGACCGCGTGGGTGACGGTGAAGACGCAGCGCTTCAAGGCGGCGCAGGCCGACCGCATGATCTCGAACTGGTGGTCCTGGTACGGGACGAGCGATGCGCAGGGACTCACGGAGTTCGAGTTCTATGGTCGCCCCTGGGACAACCCCATCATGTATGACACCCTGTCGCCGATCCGCTATGTGCGGGCCGTCAAGACCCCGACCTTCATCCTCCAGTCGGAGGAGGACCACCGCACGCCGATGACCGATGCGGAGCAGTGGTTCGCCGCGCTCAAGCGGCAAGGGACGCCGGTGGAGTTCGTGCGCTATCCGCGCTCGACCCACGACCTTTCACGGACCGGGGAGCCCTGGCTCCTCGTCGATCGCCTCGGCCGACTCCGCGACTGGTTCGGGCACTGGCTCCGGTGATCGTGCGCTGAGCCGGGCGGGGGCGGGGGGCG